>NZ_JAUBPP010000034.1:0-48824 GCF_036700765.1 Microcoleus sp. S1D4 | reverse complement strand
AATGGGGCTGGCTGGCATGATAGGAAAGCATCAGCACTACATTCTACTCCTCTATCCTTACATATTTAGCACTACCCCGTTCGGAATGGGGTCGGGATTTGTTTGCTGCCGTCCGTTCAGTTGTGAATACTGGCAAACGTCAGGGTTTAACTGCTTATCAATCTATTCAACAAGCTCTCTCGATTGATGGCTCCCTTTTTTCCCCTAGTTGAGCAATTACGTTTTATGTTTGCAGTTCGTGATTGTTATTTAGCTAAGATTCCCGGTGCAAAGGATACCGACTTTCTGCCACAAGAAATCACATCGCGCTATAATGTAACAATTACCGCAGTGGCTGTATCTCCTTAATATCTCGCAGGGATAATTGTATAACCATGCACGTACCAGATCCGCAATCTTCCCCAACAAAAGTGCTGCCGACGATGTACGATCTACCCAGTGAAGACCCGGAGGAACCCGGTTTGCCTGACGAATATCACCGGTGGCAAGCACAACTTTTGTGCGATAGCTGCATTCCCCCCAATTATCCGCCCGATCGCGTATTTTCTGCCAGCGATCTCAATTTATACTACGACTCCAACCATCTCAATTGGTACAAAAGACCCGATTGGTACTTAGTTGTGGGCGTTTCCAGATTTTACCGAGACAGAGACTTGCGCCAAAGTTACGTGATTTGGGACGAAGCTGTCAATCCTTTAATTGCGATCGAATTTCTGTCACCCGGTACGGAAGATGAAGATTTGGGGCTGACAGAATCGGCACCAAACAAACCGCCGACTAAGTGGCAGGTTTACGAGAGAATTTTGCAGATTCCCTATTATTTTGTGTTTAGCAAATACAACAACCAGTTGAGAGTATTTCGCTTAATTGGCAACCGTTACCGCGAACAATTGTTAACAGGTTCTCGATTCTGGATACCAGAAATACAGTTAAGTTTGGGTTTGTGGCAAGGTGCTTTCCTGCAAAATGAAAGGTTGTGGCTGCGCTGGTACGATATTAATGGGAATTTGATTGCGACTCCTGAAGAATTTGAAAGACAGCGAGCTCAATTGGAAAGCCAACGAGCTGAATTGGAAAGCCAACGAGCCGAATTTGAAAGGCAGCAAGCTGAAATTGAAAGACAGCGGGCTGAATCAGAAAGACAGCGAGCTGAATTTGAAAAACAGCAAGCTGAATCAGAAAGACAGCGGGCTGAATCGGAAAAGTATCGAGCCAATCAATTGGCCGATCGCCTGCGAGCAATGGGCATTAATCCAGACGAGCTGTAAAATGAAGTAGCAGCCTGCAATACTGCCTGCTGTCTCAATAAAAACTTATTAACTAAAAATAAATTATGCCAGAATCTACCTCATTGCGCGATCGCTACCTAGCACTGATCGATAAAATTGTCGAAATCACCCTCAAAGGTCAAATTCGCTCTAAAGAACAAGTTTATCAAATGCTGGTGGAAGACATTAGCACCGGCACCGGCGAAATCTTTGAACGCTGTTTTGGCGAACGCCTTGACGCTACCGAAAACCTGCTAAGAAACGAAAAAGACGAAATCAAACAAGCAAAGGCAAATCGCAGCCTCAGAGCGCTAAAAACCATCCAAGGAGAATGGGAACGCTGGCAGAAAGATAACCGCGTCGATCGCGAAATTGCATCATCCATCCAACAAATCCTTAGTGCCGAATCAAACGGCCGTCTCCTGGCAATATTGCAAGTAATAGATCCCAATAAAGAACATCCGCTGACTCTCGCTCAATTGCAGCAATTAGCAAAATCCCTGCACCAACAAATGCTGCAAACAACTAATCCCGAAACCGAGCGAGATTTGCAGCAAATTACCGCCGGTATTGCCAAAGGTTTAGAATCTTGGCAGCGGTTGGAACCGGAACTCGTCGGTTGGATTTATCAGCCGCAGCAGCTAGGATTCGCTGGCAGTCCCGAACAAAATGGGCCTTGGGCTTTTTGGGCGAAAAAGGTTAATAGTCCTTTGCCTCATGCTCTTTTGCAGACTATTTCAATCGGTGAATCTATAGTTGAATTTGCAGCCCAGCAATCTACTGTAGAAATTGGTACATTGGTGGAATTGGCGATTATTTTGCAGTGCTTGCAACGGGCTTTGGCGACATGGTTTGACAAGCAAGTTTATGATTCCAAAGTATCCACAAAAGCTTCAATTTCTACTTATATTACTTTTGCGGTAATTTGGAGCCAGCTAGCTAGTGGGTTTAATAATTCTACTAAGAGCGGGGAACAGTTGGCTAATGCTTGTTTTCAAGTAACTTTGCAAATTTTGCGGGCTTTTTCTGTGCGGGAATACTTTCCCCTTTACGGGGGAATTTTTGCTTCGTTTGACGGTAAAGCTCTGCGCCATACTTTGGATTATTTAGATGAACCGCTGCGCCGTGTTGAAGGTACTCAAGCGAAAGCTCGGATTCTGACGCTTTTGGGTTATTCGATGCAGGCGGCTGGGGCCTACGAGCGATCGATCTTGCTGCACAAACAATCGCTGGAAATTGCCCGTCTCGAAGGAGATAAAGCTTGCGAAGTTGCTAATCTCAATCACATCAGCCGCAACTATGTTGCTCAAAAAAATTATCAGGAAGCGATTAATTACAGCCAGCGGGCTTTAATTATGGCACGACAAGCGGGAGAGCGGCAAGGTGAGGCAAATGCCCTGGCTAATTTGGGCTACAGCGAAGTGTTTCAGGCGCGGCAGTTGGAGGAGGTGGAACCGGAGGTTTATGAGAGTGCGATCGGCTATTTGGAGCAAGGTTTGTTGTTGTCAGAAAAATTGGGCGATCGCCAAAGTCAAGCTTTTTGCTCTAGCAGCCTCGGAATTGCTAAAATTGCTCTGGAAAATCCCGCAGGTGCGATCGAGTATTTGATTGAAGGTTGGCAAGCTGCCCAATTTTCGGGCGATTTGTATTTGCAAGGTCTGAATTTGGCTTATTTGGCTCAAGCTTATTACAGCCTGAATGAACTAGAACAAGCGATATTTGCTGGCTGTTTGGGGATGTATACTTTGGAGCAAATTGGGGCGGTGGAGTGGCGGCAATCGGCTGGTTTGCTGACAATTTTGCGGGGACAAATGGGGCCTGAAGCTTTTAAAGAATCTTTGGCCAAAAGCCGATCGAAGATCGTTCCGGCGATCGGCGTTGATGGCTACGATTACATCCCAGAATTGCTGGAAAAATACCAGCAATCTATTTGATATTCGTAATGTTGAAAAATCAGGGCGGGCACTCTTGGCACCGCCCCTACGGAAACTACGATTACTTCTCAACAATCACAGACGTACCAACTGCGACTTTCTCAAATAAAGCTTGGGCATCTTTGTCGAACATTCTGACACAACCGTGAGAAGCCGCTCGCCCGATCGACTCTAGAGTCGGAGTCCCGTGAAAACCGATCACATTCTTACCATCAGTCCAAAACCCGATCCACCTACTCCCCAGCGGATTGTCGGGCCCTGCGGGTACAAGTTCTCCCGTCCAAGGATGTTCCCAAACAGGATCTTTAATCATTTGCATGACTTTAAAGCTGCCCGTGGGAGTTTCCCAGCCCTGTTTCCCGACAGCAACCGGGAAACTCGCTTGCACCTTATTTTTGCGGTAAACATAGACGCGGCGTTCTCGCAATCTCAGCACTAAACGGACTTCCTCAACGGGATTTTCTACAGCCTTTGGTTCCTGGGGAATAAACTGCAAAGATTCGCCCAGGGGCGGCAGTTCTGGGGCTGCGAGATTCGGCAATTTTACCTCCGATTTTGATCGCTCAGTGGCGGCACTATTGCTTGGATTTGCAACAGATTGGGCAGTCGCCTGCTGCTGTAAGGCTACAGACAGCGCCGCCGCACTCAAACTCAGCACAATTAACTTGTTAAATAAAAATTTGCTGTTTACCATTTTTTGTTCGCTGAACTCCTCACTAGAACTTGCTACAAAGCTGCTATCCAATTATCCGCCAACTGCACCCGATATGCAAATTTTCGAGCTGAATTTTTGACTGTAAATTCGCCCCAATCTTTTGTTTCCATTTCACCAATTATAACTTGTTTAACGGTAACAGCAAAGGTTTGTAGTGAGGAATTTAGTCCTCAGATGGGATGCGAACTTTAGTCCGCAATTTAGGACAAAGTAAAGTCCGTACTACGAACTGTTTTTGCGATCGAGCTGCCGGACATAATTATGATGCGTAAATCCTGCAAACCCATGATTTAATTTTACCTGGGACTAATTTTGATTTTTTAGCTGTGGCAGACTGGCGATCGACAATTAAAACTGTGGCACTGCTGAATCCGGCAAGCGCAATCTGTCTTTTTGCCGATTTTCCCGCCCGGGAGCGACAGTTAGGTGGGCCTAAAAAAACGGAAACGGTCGATCGAACAAACTCAATATATCACGCCTGCACAAAGAGAGATACCAAGTGCTGAACTTATGGTAAATCGGGAACTTTTGATATAAAATTTAGTCGCTAATAAGTTATTCGATAATCTTTTGTAATATTGTTATAAATTTCCTACTCAGGGGATTAAACTGGATTAGGTGTAGAGGTTGGGATTTTCGCGCAGCGGAAGCAAACCCAACCCAGAATAGTAGTTAATGTGAGGTTTCAATGCGTCTTCAGAAAATCAAATTATTGACAGGTGCAACCCTGTCGGTGCTAATGTCGGCTGTCTCAGTGCATCCGGTGATGGCTAACCCTGCAACTCAAATAGCCCAAACGCAGACCACCACAACAGCAAATACTCAAACCCTGACCGGTTTTGTCAAAAGTATTGTCGGCGACGTAGTAACCATTCGCCCAGAAAATTCGCGGTACAGGACTCTCAGGATTCAAAAATGCGTCCTGAAAATTATTGGCCTCGTACCGGGAATGAAAGTCAGAGTCTTGCTAGCCGGAGATATGGTGCAAAATATCGCCGTGATCCCCGACTACAAGGTGGTAGCTACAACGGTTGTTCGTCCCGCCGCCGTAGCACCGCGTCCGGCCCCTGAACCGCCACCAATGCTTCCGGCTCCCGCTCCCCGTCCAATAACCCGTCCGGCTCCAGCTCCGATGCCGGCTCCCCGTCCAATTCCGGCTCCCCGTCCGGCTCCTGTGAGAGGACTTTGGTAGAACTAGGTTTTTAAAGGGAATTAAGTCACCGCGCGCGGTGGCTTCGCTGTTTAATAGCAGCTAAAATCAAAGAATTGTCGAGCAATTGTGGAGAAACCGCTGCTATGTCTTACCTGCGTTTCCTGTTGCTAATTCTGCTGCTGCCGTTGATTGGGTGCGATCGAGCTACAGATGCCACAGCCACTTCTGTTCCCCAGCCAAGTCCACTGTCGCAAATTCCCTCCCCTGCACCGCTGACAAATGGTCGGGCAAATCAAATTGTACCGACCAAACCGCTTTCCCCGCAGCCGATCGGCATTGTGGCAAATTCTTTGCCGCAGCCAGGAGCCACCGAAAGCGCCTCGAAACCTGCTCAAATAATACCGATTCCCCCATCGCCAGTGCTGCGAGTGCCTCCGGGCTTTGTCGTCAATGTTTTTGCTGACAATTTAGATGCTCCCCGATGGCTGGCTTTGACGCCGACTGGGGATGTTTTGGTAACAGAAACCCGGCAGAATCGGATTACGCTATTGCGGGATGGTAACGGCGACGGTGTTGCTGAGGTTCGCAAGACTTTTGCTAGCGCCCAAAACAATTTAAATATTCCCTTTGGCATGGCTTTTGCCGATCGCTATTTTTTCCTAGGAAATACCGCAGAAGTCCGCCGGTTTCCCTACACAAAAGGGCAGGAACAATTAACTGGAACAGGGGAAAAAATTGCCGATTTACCGGGCGGTGGCTACAACCAACACTGGACGCGAAATGTGATCTCTTCCCCAGACCAACGCCAGTTGTTTGTATCAGTTGGTTCCCAGTCTAATGCCAACTCCGAACCGCTGCCGAGGGCTTCTGTGCAAGTGATGAATTTGGACGGCACAAACCAGCAAACATTTGCTTCCGGTTTGCGAAATCCGGTGGGATTGGATTTTCACCCGAAAACTAATCAACTCTACGCCACAGTCAACGAACGCGATGGTTTGGGAGATGATTTGGTGCCGGATTACTTGACAAGAATTCGTAAAGGCGAGTTTTACGGCTGGCCTTACGCTTATTTTAAGCCGAATTTGCTCGACCCGCGCCACGCTAAAAACGGCAAGAGCGATCGACCTGATTTAGCGGCCAAAACATTGATGCCAGACGTGCTGTTTCAGGCGCACTCGGCAGCTTTGGGACTTCAGTTTTACGACGGAAAAACGTTTCCCAAAAGATTTTTTAACGGGGCGTTTGTGGCGTTTCGCGGCAGTTGGAACCGCAACGCAGGAACTGGTTACAAAATTGTGTTTGTACCTTTTAATGCGGCTACCGGACGACCTCAAGGTTATTATGAGGATTTTTTGACTGGTTTTCTCACCGATCCTTCTGGCCCGAAAACTTGGGGGCGGCCGGTTGGTTTGCTGGTTTTACCTGACGGGAGTTTGCTGTTTACTGAGGAAGCGAACAACCGGATTTATCGGGTTCAGTATCGCGGGTGAAAAAAGGGCGATCGATTAGATACCGACTTTTTCAAGAAGTCGGGAATCTGATTTTTTAGTCAGCTTCAAACCTTACTTATATCAAATCCGGTAACATCGGAATGATTCAGATATATATTCTCTCCCTCTGTGTACTCTGTGTTCTAGTAAGGTTAAATCATTCCGATGCTACCGGAAACGATATAAGTTTAGATTTACCGGAAATTTCTTGAATAATTAATAACCTATCTGCTTCCGCAGTTTCGCGATTTAAATCCGACAGTTCGTAAAATGATAATTTTAGTAGCCGATTTGATTTGAAATTTTAAATGTTAGCCGAAAATCGCTATTTTTTATATCAATTGCAGTCTGTGCTTTTTGTTTTAAAGTCAGTGGGGTATTCCTCTTAATATCGTTTCCGGTTGCATTGGAATGATTTAACCACAGAGGCCGCAGAGAACACAGAGGAAGACAAGAGAGATTTGTAGTTACACAAAATAGGCTCTCTGCACGACTACAAACCGCTGCGATTAATAATTGGAAACAATGACCCCGCCCAAAAATAAAAGTCGCCGAGGCGATCGACGGTGGAACAAAAAAATTTAGACTTTTGTTCGAGTTTCCAGATTCACGGCGCTGTAAGTAAATCTAAAATCTAAAATCTAAAATCTAAAATCTACTGATTTAGGAACTTTTGTTGTCAGGTACTTAAAGTTAGGAACTAGCAAACAATCTGTCCCAAGTTTTGCCTCCCACAATTCCGTCTACAGGAAGGTGGGCTTGTCGCTGAAATCTCTTCACTGCATCTAAGGTTGTAGTGCCGAACACGCCATCAAGTGCGATCGGCTCTGGGCACACACCCTGCGCGTTCAACAATTTTTGCAGTTTTTTGACATCTGCCCCTCTCGATCCGTGTTTCAAGATCCTTTTATGGAATCTAACTTCTGGTTCGTGGCAATCATTAGTGGGACAAACAGTGCCGCCCGCTGAATAACTGGCTGCATTGGCGCCAGTCAAAACTAATAAGCCCAGAAGTGCTAGTAAATAATAAAAAGTCTGCGATCCAACCATACTTTCCCTGTTAATTTTATCAAGCGTTTTCTGCAACTTTCACCCGCCATCAACGGGTATCGTGCCGCCGACTCAAATCGTGGACGATCCCCAAATTTTAGACTAAGAGCTCAACTTCCCGTAATTCACGACGCTGCAAGTCAATCCAAAATCTAAAACTTGTACTGAGCGAATCCGAAGTATCTAAAATCTAAAATCGACTGACGATTGTTTGAGAGTGAGAAACCGGGTTTCTGGGATGGGGGCATCCAATCTTGATTGACCGGGTTTCTGGCAACAGTCAACGGACATTCTACAATATAAGTGGCTGTACTGCAAAATCTCCGATCGTGCAAGTTAAATTTTGTTGCTCTTTGGTAGCAGCAAAGGTAAAAATTACTTTGCAGGCGACTGCAACTGTCAGCATTACCAAGTTTCTCGCCAGGGGGTAATCGCAAACGTCATCATTCGCCGCTGAAGGAACCCGATAGTGTTGGTTCCATATTATTTCGGAGTAATCGGCTGCTAATCGGACGTGCAAGCAGGGAATGGAGACTCTGGTACAGTAATCTTTGACTGCTTGCCGCCCGACGCTGTTATCAAAAGTATCGATCGCGACGGCGCTATTGGCAAGCAGTCGATCGGCATTTGCGCGTGTCAATTCTTTGGAGTGCGCGTCAATGCTGACGGATAAAGCGCGGTACAGGTTGTTGGCGAGAATTTTGGCTTTGAATGCGCCGATGTCCGATCGATAATAAGGTTGAGTGGAAAGGTTGCGCTTTTCGATGCGATCGATGACTCTTAACTGGCAAAAGCCCGATCGCACTAAACTCTCGGCAATATTCGCACCCAAAGCGCCCGCGCCGCAAACCGTTACCGAAAAGTTTTTTAGCAGCGACATTACTGCGGCACTTCTGTAAAGTTGTTCGTGAAAAAATATACTTATAGTAATTGGGAATTGGGAATTGGGAATTGGTTATTTGACCAAATACTAACTACTAACTACTAACTACTAACTACTAACTACTAACTATTTCCGATGCCCCATCCCTCCGCTTCGCTCCGCCCATTATCTATCTTCAACTACTCCAACTAACGACTTTTAAATTAATCGAGTATTAATTTTTCTAAAGATTCTTGACATCAATAAATATTCTAATATAATAGTGAGCAATCGTCAAGATAAATCTTGTAAAGCTCTGAATCGAATATGTTGCAAAATCTCTTTTTCAAGTTGGTTGGAGTGACAGTTTTGACAGTTTCAATCTTGGGCTATGCCCCAGTTGTTCGAGCTGAAAATACTCATGGAGCTACTGCTTATTCTCCGACTTCTGACGCTACGGGTATTAGTTGGGATCATGCTACAGAGAAAGAAGCGCTAGACGCAGCAGTCGCCGCGTGCAATCAGCAAAGTGATGGGGCTAACGACTGCGAACCCCTGACATCTAATACGAATAACTGTGGAGCGATCGCAGTAGGTAAAGGAGGAGCGGGCGCTGGTTGGGGCGATGATAAATCAGCAGCAGAAGCTCAAGCTTTGGCTGGTTGCAGCGAACTAGACGGCGGCAACTGCAAAGTGCAGCTTTCGGCTTGCAACAAGTAATTGAACTGATAAAAATCGGTCGGAGGGATGTATATTTCCGATCGCAAAACAGCTTAAAAAATATCTATATTATATCCAGTCAGTTATGCAAAAAAAATGCTTGTAGTGAATACTTTATTCATGATAATCTGATGACTAAAGCTCTCACTACAAACCACTTGGGTGCGCCACAAGCACCTTACCCAGTTAATCACCTATTTCGGAAGTAACTGGATCGGGTGGCAGTAAACTTTCTAATCTATCTTTTGACCAGTATTCAGTAGGATAGGCGAGTCCAATAATATCAGAGAGTCGAATCAGCCACGTAACTTGTCCGTAAGCATCAGTATTTTCTCCCTGTTCGTTTGGGGGAACAATTACCAAAAGTTCGATAAATTCTCCAAACAAATTAATCGGAATGCCGCCGAAACTACTATTATTTGTTTTAATCCAAATTTTACTGCCTCGATCGAGAGCTTCTTGCAGTCGCTGGAAGAGCAAACTGGATTTTTTGACCAGGGATTTTTGGGTTTTTGACTTTTTTCCCATAGTTTTAAGAAGTTAAAGTAGTTGTACTGTCGGTTGCACGGTGGCTTGGGGTTAACGCGCGATCCCATAGCTGCAAGCTTCGCTAACCCAATTTGGTATTTCAACGAACAAAAAAAGGTGGTGAAGCGGGCTTATCCCCTAGGGAATCGCCTTGTCAACACCCTATCAGTGTAGTCTACAAGAAAGTGCTGCAGTGCGATCGTAACAACAATTTAATTGCCAAATCGGGAAATGACACCAGTTTACAAAAAATGTAAGTTTAGCAAAGCTTCAAACCCTTAACTCATAAGTGATTGCCAATTATTCAATTATTTAATATAAAATCTCAAATCCTCCGATATTCGGTGGGAGTGTTACAGAATCAGTTAGGGATACCCGTATTTATACTGTGCCCAAATTGCAGTATAATCGGCGAAATCTTCCCAAATCGTTTAAGTAAAAAAATGGACTGGCGAAAGCTCATTCATCCCAACCGGAAAACTTCAACAAGTCCACCAGCAGCGCCAGAAACTCGATTGTCTGTAGAATTCTTGTTGGGGCTGTTTGCAGCGGGATGGACGGAACAACAGGTATTAGAAAAATATCCCGCACTCACTTCGTCTCAGTTGCGCGAGGCTTTAGCTGATACTGATTCAAAGTTAATTTCATCCATCGCCAATCCAGAGTTACTAGAAATTGTCGAGCAAACTAGAGAAGAATTGAAAAGCGGGAAAAAGTTATCGCTTGAGGATATTGAGGGAGATGTTTGGGAGTAATCTTAAATATGGTTAGATTGGAATTATACAGTAGTGCGAGCATCCCCGCTGGCGACAAATAATCGCCAGCGGGGATGCTCGCACTGCACTCAAAAAATTACCATTCTGTTTCTGCCAAATGTCGGTGATGTTGACGCATTCCCTTTAGCATAACTTGTTCTGACACCACATTCAGAATTACGCCCCAACTGCGACCGTAATTCCTATCGGCATCAACAAAATAAGGTGCAGAATTTTCGCCTTCATCTGTTACCATAATGAACTGCTAGACAACCTGCTTCTTAAGTCGCATTGCTTCCACCGCGCAACCGCAGCTAGTGCCGCCGCCTGCGTTAATGTGCTTCAATTCGCGTTCCCAATCAATCAATTCGCTGCCGTTTGCTTGGACTTGGTACGGCATCGTGTCAAAGGCTCAGACGAACAGTGTAGCTTCGCAAATGCCCGAAATCTTAGCAGCGAGACGCTTGGAAACCCGGTTTCTCAAACCCTGCGCGCAAGTCTCAAATCGCTCAAACATCCTTTACATAAAAAATGCTATCGCGAATTTTGTGGAAGCCGGCTGACTCATAAAGTCGCAATGCACCGGAAGGGTTTGCAGCATCTACGCCGATAATTGCAGTCTCGACACCGGCAGCTTTTAGTCGATGCAAACCAGCCAGCAACATAGCCCGTCCCAATCCAATTTTGCGGAAACCTCGCCTTGTACCGAGAACAGTAATCCAGCCTTCATTTCGTCCTGTGCGATCGCACTCTTCCGGGCTAATTTCGCAATAACAAAAAGCTGCAAAAGTCCCGTCAGCAGCAACTGCAATCAAGTCTAAATCTTTTCTATAATTGGGTTGGGCTAAATCGTATTTGAATTTTTCGACTGTTAAATCGCGGTGGTTCCAGTGATCGATAAACGATTGGTTGTACATTTCTACCCAAGCTTCCGAATCCTGCGCGCCGGGGAATAGACGCAGCACAAAACCTTCTGGGAATTGGGGTTGTGCGATCGATTCCGAGAGCGATCGCGCCATGCGGCAAAAATGCCGATCGACTCGAAAACCGCAACTTTCCAGCACAGAAATGCGATCGGCATCCTGTGCCCTAGCCCAGGATCGCAGCTTCACAGGCGCGCCCCGCTCTTTTACAACTTCGCGCATCCGCGTTTCGCCCCAAGCGACGGCTACCGCTTCCACATCCCCGGATCGGGCGTCGGGGTGGACGCGAAACGACAGCAAACCTTGGATCGGCTCTCCTGTTTCCGAAATCGACAACGCGGCGAAACAGATTAATTTGTTTTCGGCATCTTCCCAAAGGCGGATATCGCGGGCTAAATCTCGGCACGGTTGGTTGATTTTTTGTTGCAATTCCGAGATGGAAGTGCCTTGATCCAGCCGATCGACTGCTTCGCAAATATCGATCAAATCGACGATCGCATCTAAATCGCGATCGCCTCCATAGCAGCGCGCCGACAGATTTGCTATCATAGCCAATCACCATTTCCTGTTGTTATTCAGTTTAAAAATAGCTTGGGCGATCGCGCGATCGGGTCGATCGACATTAAAAATCCCAAAACGCAAATACTCACAGTAATCCAACCCCTACAGCAGTTGATTGCACTCGTGAGTTTCGCTCGATTCAGGTTAAGGATTTGGGATGGGAGTAGAAGGACTTGAACCTTCGACCTTGAGATTAAGAGTCACCTGCTCTAACCAACTGAGCTATACTCCCGCATCGGAGCTAATATAACACAACTATTCTGAAAAATCAAGTGTTTTCGTAAAAATTTGTGGCGATCGCCCCAATCACCCGAAAAGTCTCTCAACGGATACGCGAATGTCGGGAAATGCCAGCGGTATAACCGTTCCCGCCTCGATCTTTTGCTCTGTAGCGTACTCGCCATTCTGAGGATAGCGAAACACGATGATTTGCTTAGCAGATAAATTTAAAACCCAATATTCTTGAATTTCTGCCGAGGCATAAATGGCGGCTTTCAACTCTAAATCCTTCTTCAAGCTAGTTTGAGCAACCTCTACAATCCAAAAGATATCTTGAGGTTCGGGATGGCGATCGTTGTAAGCAGACTCCGGCAATCGCACGATCGCAATATCTGGTTCTGGTTCAGAGTCTGATAGCGTAATTGGCCCGTTGAAGCGGACATCAGCTTTACCTGCGAGTAGTTCTTCGAGGTATTTAGTACCTCGTTTGGTTGTGTTGTAATGAATTGGGGTTTCTGGACTCATCTGGCAAACTTCACCGGCTAGCAACTCCACACGGCGATCGCGTAGAATCCCTGCTTCAATCATGCGGTGATAGTCGCCCACAGACCATTTAGCTAGCGTTTTCATTGCAGAATCGACGCATTTTCTTAAAGAACAACTTTATTTTACACGAGCGTCCTTATTCAATACCGCTCTGCCAACCACCCTTAAAATTTCTGTTTTTGCGTTTCAATTCCTAGAAAATCATTTTTTAGTAAATACTTCAGTCCTTTTTTCCCCCAGAAATTGCAACAACTAAAGTCTATATTGCTAATGCTTCAGTCGATAGTGAAGCAACATGAAACCGTTACTGTAGATTTTGCGATCGACCAATTCCAGATTCGTCGGAGCGATCGCCCTCCCAAACACAGGAATTCCCGCCCCAATCACTACCGGGCTCAACTTCACAATCATCTCGTCAATCTCAGAAAAAAGAGTTGCAGCTAAATTGCCACCGCCGCACAGCCAGATATCTTTACCCGCTTCCTTTTTCAATTCTTTAACGAAGGCAACTGGATTGTCTGAAACGAGTTTAACATCCTCATCTGGACTGGCTTCCATACTGCGCGAAAAAACATACTGTTTCAAGCTGGGATAAGGATTAGTCAGACCCACATTTAGCCCTACCTCATAGGTTTTGCGTCCCATCAGAACAGCATCAAACTGCTTGTTCTCTGGACTAATGCCGAGAGCCTTTTGAAGGTGAGCCGGAAAAGTTTCAGGAAAAAACTCAAACAAATCAGCAAAATGCTCTCCTTGCATAGGAAAACAATCAAATGAGCCATCTTCGCGAGCAATAAACCCATCAATGGTGGAAGCAACGTAATATTTTAGTTTTCTCATATTTAACCTTTTTTCTGATAAAATGAAAGACAACAAATGGAGAGGACGGGACTCGAACCCACATCGATCGACAGCAACTTTCAGGAAACGCGCTTCCTTACTGCCCGCAAGCAGACGGGAACTGCCCCCATCTCGGACTGTTAATTCCTTTCAGTGCATCTGCAACCTGTTGCCAGTTTGCGCTTTCAGGGAACGTCGCGAAGCAACTTTTTACCCTACTCAACCAACCCGATCGTCCTTTTGGGAGCCGCTTTTCCAAAGTTTTTACGGTGCCATTCCATTTAGGCGACCTCCCCATAATTTTTCTCACTCTAGTAGGATAGCAAATCAGGACAACTGTTTTCGCTCCAGAATATAAGGCAACAATTTAGCAATATTTCTAGCATCATCTATGCCTCGGTGATGAGTACCTTCTAGCGGTAAACCCGCGATTTGCAGAGCTTTCGCCATGCCATACCGTTTTCGCAAACCTTGCTTTTCTGCAAACAATTGTTTGAGATTGACATGAGGATAAGCAATAGGAAAAGGTACTTTGTGAAAATTGCTGTCTTGTTGAAATTGTTTGCGATCGAAATCACCCCAAGAACCAAACACGCCGTTTGAGTAACCAGACAGCCATTTTTTCAAAAGTGCGATCGCCTCCGGGTAAGTGGGAGCTTCCTCGACTTGTGCCTGAGAAATAGATGTTAACGATTTGCAGAATTCAGTCAGCATAGGATGGCGAACTGGCTTAATAAAGCTTTGAAGTTCATCAATAATAATTAGCGTTTCTGCTTCTAGCATAACGGCTCCAATCTCAATAATCTCCATCTCACTCTGTTTGATAGTTCCTTGTTTTTCGCAACAGGTTGCTTCAAGGTCAAGCACTAAATAGTAATTGTAATCTTTTAAATTCATATTTAACCTTTATTTTGAGCCTGTGAAATTACAACAATTTCACCTATACTTATTATAAACCAATCCATCCACCGAGGAGGTACTGCCCCTCCTATCGCCGCGTTATCAGCACGGTGTCTCGCTTTTCGACTTCCGGTGGTTAATTAAAAGGAAGATGAAGGAATCGAACCCTTACAGTTAACTGTACCCCAGTTTTCAAGACTGGTTGCCAACCATTTAGCGGCATCTTCCGAGGGGTGTCTGACGGGAATTGAACCCGCTATTACTGGTTCCACAAACCAGCGCCGCTACCGCTTTGGCTTCAGACACCGCAGTTGAATCAAGGAGCATCGTAGGCGAAGCCTTCCCGAGGGCTACTCCTAACCTCTTGCGTGCCAAGCAAGCGCTCTACCAATTGAGCAATGAGCCCGCGTAAAAGATTCACCTGTCGAGTAAATCTAAAATCTAAAATCTAAAATTGGTGTGGTGGATTGCGATCGGATTTGAACCGATATCTTTCTAACAGCCAGTTAGATGCTTTACCAATTAAGCTACGAACCCCAGACAGCAGGAGCGGCAGGACTTGAACCCACAACATTCGAGGTAGAAGCTCGACACTCTATCCAGTTGAGTTACGCTCCCATGTTTTTGGTTAATGGCAGATGGCGAGATTTGAACCTGCAAGAAAGCTTTACAAGAGCCTCATGTTGCCAGTTACATCACACCTGCATTTTTGGTGGCGGGGGCAGGAGTTGAACCTGCTATGAAGAGGCTTATGAGACCTCCAAGCCTACCCAGGCTACTTCACCCGCGATGTCACCAAATACCCCTGACTGGCATCGAACCAGCACTGACTAGATCCTAAATCTAGCGCCTCTACCGATTGGGCTACAGGGGCAAAACCGATTTGAGATTTGAGATTTGAGATTGAATAAAACCTCATACCCCTGACTGGACTCGAACCAGCAAAACACTCGTTCTAAGCGAGCGATGTTTTTCAATTACATCACAGAGGTAAAGTCGGGATGGTTGGATTTGAACCAACGACTCCATGCTCCCAAAGCATGGCTTCTGGCCGCTGAATTACATCCCGTTCATGCTCCCGGTGAGACTCGAACTCACAATCAAAATAGAACAGATTTTAAGTCTGCCGCGTCTGCCAATTCCGCCACAGGAGCAAGTAGAAACTTAGTTGAAAATTTGGTACTCCTGGTGAGATTTGAACTCACACAACACAATTCTTGAAATTGCGGCCTCTGCCAATTGGGCTACAGGAGTACGATCGATCTGCTTTTGCAGCAGAACTGGGAAGGTAGGACTTGAACCTACATTTGTCCGCTTTCAAAGAGCGGTGCCATGCCAATTAGGCGACTTCCCAATAATTGGATGCCGGGGTAGGCTTTGAACCTACATAAACTCCTATTTCAGAGATAGGCGACTTTACCAATTTGTCTACCCGGCAATTTGAAAAATGGCTGCCCCAGCAGGACTCGAACCTACAACCTAGCGGTTAACAACCGCTTGCTCTACCATTGAGCTATAAGGCAACGCAATCCCCCAAGTCAGTATCGAACTGACGACTTCTTGTTCTTCAAACAAGCGCTCTACCAACTGAGCTATCGGGGGAAACGGAGAAGGTAGGATTTGAACCCACGACGGGTGTTAAACCGCTCTTTCTTAGCAGGAAAGCGCCATAAGCCGCTCGGCCACTTCTCCGAGCATGAGAACGGAGGGATTTGAACCCCCAAATGTTCAGTCGCGCAAACTGAATTGTTGTCCAGTTACAACTCATTCTCAAAATTGCAACTGCATATTAAATACACAGGACTTACCCAAGGGGGTCAACAACCAGGTTTCTTTCTTAATATCTCTCGTAGAGATGCAAGATTTTTCTCAGAAACTGGGTTTTCTGTATAAGTCATAATACAGTTGCAAATGGGTCGGGCTGGAATTGAACCAGCAACGCTTTAAGCTACTGTTTTACAGACAGCTACCCACACCAATAGGAGGGCCAACCCAAGATGGAAAATTTGGTAGGTCGCCAAGGAATTGAACCTCGATCCATCCGCTTAAAAGGCGGCTGCAAAACCATTCTGCCAACGACCCACGCAAAGTGCTGACGGGAGTTGAACCCGCAATTCACTTGGGTGAAAACCAAGCGGCTTAAACCATTTGCCTACAGCACTATTTATTTGAGATTTGAGATTGCTCTTGCGAATTGGTAAGAACAGAGGTTAGGGCGGGATTTGAACCCGCGAAATTCGGTTTTGCAGACCGATGCTTTGAGCCACTCAGCCACCTAACCTGGGAGTCCCGACGAGGTTTGAACTCGCAATTTTCACCTTGAGAGGGTGACGGCTTAAACCAATTTGCCTACGGGACTTTGAAAGTTTTGAGTTTTAAGTTATGGGTTTTGAGTTAAAGAAAATTGTTAATTCAAAACTCATAAATTTGTTACTCATAATTTGTTACTCGCAACTCCGGGAAACGGAGACGAGGCTGACGGGTTTCGATCCCGCTACCTTCGCTGTGACAGAGCGACGCTCTCCCAATTGAGCTACAGCCTCAAGAAATTGCTGTTTGGACGAGGTGGCGGTTGATTCCGCGTACTACAAGCCGATCGGGCTTTTGTTGCCGGAGTCTAAACCGCTGATGTCCGCAATTATGTGACACGATTAATTTTCTATTCGGTTTTCAAGGTTCGTATTGCTTGTGGAATAAGGCTTTTAAGCTCTTCCTCCTTTGCCATACATTTATACTACATTGTGTATTACAAGACTGTCAAGGGGGTAATACAACTTTTTTTTAAATTGGGTTTTTTCAATGGGTGTCGATCGCCCAAACCAACACTCTCACATCCCAGAGTTACCAAAAATCAAGACATTAGGCTGATAACTCGGTGGTGCAGCCCGTAATAAATCCGATGGTGAGACTGTACTACACACAGATATTAACCGTGCTGAGGTTTTTTGAGGGTTTGCTGGCGGAACAGTTTTCTTTGGCGGAAGTCGTGGCGGGGACTGCGATGCCTTCTGTAGGGATGTTTGAGATATCTTTTGATGAGAAATCGCCGCGATACAAACAAAGTCCACCTGCGCGCACTCAAGAAACTCTTAACTCTTGCCGGTTTTGTCTGTGTCGGCGCGCATTCGATCGCTGTCAATCCCGGCTGAGACATAATAAAAAATTTAGTTTTTTTCCCTGGAATTCCCATTATCATTATCCGCAGTGTGGAGTGAAAGGAATTTCAAGTGAGCGGAAATCATCTGTTTGAGAGACTGCGAAAAAAATGGCGTTTTGTGGCGATCGCCCTAACAGCGACTGCGATTAGCTTTGTCATCGGTACGCTGATGCCGACAAACCAACACCTCAGCAATAATCCTGCAACCGCTCAGGTGCAGGTGCAGAATCTCAACCAATTTTTAACGGTAAATCCGCTAGCAAAGGAAGTAGGGGACGATCGCACAGCGTTGAATGTCGATCGCACGATTGAGCAATTTCTCACTGTATTGGAATCAAAAGAAAAGCTTTTGACTTTTGTGCCGCCGGAACAGTTTCAGGGAACAACTGTTTTTGAGGGAAAAGTCAAAGATTCTGAGAAAGTTATTGCTTTAACGGTTGACGATGGGCCGTGGCCGGAAACGACGGAACAAATGCTCGATATTTTCCAGCAAAATGATGTTAAAGCCACCTTTTTTTGGATAGGTAAATCTATCGAAAATTCTCCTGAAATTGCTCGGCGAGTTGTGGCTGCCGGTCACGCGATCGGCAATCATACGTGGCATCACTGGTACGATTCGATGGATGCGGCGACGGTGGCTGATGAAATCGATCGCACGGCAAAACTTATTTACGAAACGACGGGAGTTAAGACTACTTTTTTCCGTCCGCCGGGAGGTGTTTTGAATAATGGTTTGGCTAAGTATGCTAAGGATCGCAATTATTCTGTGGTGATGTGGTCGGTAACTTCTGCAGATACCGATCCGCACGCTCAACCGTCGGCTTTTGTTAATAATGTGTTGAAGGGTGCGAAGCCGGGGGCGATCGTTTTGATGCACGATGGCGGGGGCGATCGATCTCGTACTATTAAGGCTTTACCGGAGATGATTGCGGGTTTGAAAAAGCAGGGATATCGGTTTGTGACGGTTCCTGAGTTGCTGGAAATGCAAGACCAATCAGCGTAAATTGTGGGGCGATTGCTTGTCTTTTTTTGAGGGTAATACTAAGGCTAAACAAACCCCGTTTCTTATCGCAAAAATCGGGTTTCTGACTCTCTGTGCGTCCAAGATTGATATCAATTACGGCTGTAGGGGAATGATTTAACCACAGAGAACACAGAGAACACAGAGGAAGAGAAGAGAGAGATGAATAATTTCGATACTAACGGATTTGATATGACTGAGGAAAATGCCGATCGCCCAAATCACCTAAAAAAAACCGATCGGCCTGCGATAATCAGCTTTGAGATATCAAATATTACAAATCAAACCTTGTCTGAACAGCCATTAATTCCACCAGAATCAACCGATCGCCCAAACCTCCCCCACTGGCTGCACACCTTAGAAACCTGCGAGAGTACAAACAGTTGGGCGATCGCCCGCGCGGCCAAACTCCACCACGGAGATGTAATATTTACTCAGCAGCAAACCAGCGGGCGCGGCCAACACGGACGCATTTGGTATTCGCCGCCCGGTGTTTTTACTGCTAGCTTTGTCCTAGACAATCTCAATCCCAATCTGTTACCTGGACTCAGTTTAGCAGCCGGTTTGGCGGTGATTTACGCGATCGAAGATTTGGTTCCCGAATGCCGCGATATGCTGCGCCTGAAATGGCCGAATGATGTTTGGATCGATCGCCACAAATTAGCCGGAATTCTCTGTGAAGCCACTTCTAGCAATGTTTCCGGCAAAACTCGCGCCGTTGTGGGAATTGGACTCAACCGCTGCGTAGATTTCGCGGCTGCGGGATTGGATGAAAAGGATCTCGGCAATGCGGTAAGCTTGCATTCTATTGCTAATACAGTACCAGATGAATTGTGTTTGCTCGATCGACTGCGGCACTATTTACTCGAACTAGCCGATATGTTTTCCACCACAGACAAGCCCGCCCAAAAGTCTGGTTTAGCGCCGCTTTTGCCGGAATTGCGCCGCCGCGACGGGCTGATTGGGTGTAATGTGGCGATCGAGCTTTCCTCAGAAACCATGTGCGGAGACGCCGCCGGCATTGACGGAAGCGGCCGGTTGTTAGTATGCTTGGCGGGCGATCGAATACAAGCCTTTACCTCCGGGCGAGTTCGATTGAATTAATAGTCAGTAGTCAGTAGTCAGTAGTCAGTAGTCAGTTGTTATTTGTTATTTGTTATTTGTTGTTTGTTATTAAGTTTTCGCGCATTTACATTGTATATTCAGGGCGGGTTCTCCGGCCCACACCACAAGAGTTTTATTTTTTTTGACATACAGTTTAAATGCCGCAACAGCTTAGTTATTAGTCAACAGTCAACAGTCAACAGTCAACAGCCAACAGTTAACAGTCAACAGCCAACAGTTAACAGTCAACAGTTAACAGTCAACAGCCAACAATTCCCAAATTTAATTAACCACCTCAAATACTACTAATCTTCTCAGCCAGAGCGGTTGATTAGCCTCCACACCTTCAGGACTGCCCTTAGTAGAAGCCACCTGTATTCTGTTACCACTTATCCCTTGTTTAACCAGAGCAGTTTTCACATTTGCCGCCCTTCCCAGTGCCAATTTTTGATTTTCCGCCGGACTGCTCTTAAAATCACTGTAGCCAATAATTCTTAAATTCTTCGTACTATTTTCCTTCATATATTCCTTGACTTTTGTCAGCTTTTGTGCGATGTCTTTTGGCGATAAAATTGCCGAACCCACACCAAAATAAAGGCGAACATCTATTGCTTGTGAGGAAGGTTGAGTGCCTATTCCCACTGTATTTGTTACAGACTTCACCCCCGGAATTTTTTCAAAAGCTTGAGTTATTTTCTCAGCATCTGCCGCCTTGCTCACGCTACCTGCAACGGCGACTTTTCCCTCTGCATAGCGAGCCGAAATATTAATGCTTTCTAATTTATTCAAAAGCTCCACAGTACGTTTGACATCGGCTGCAGCTAAAACTGGATCGGGAGGTACTTCAACGGCGATGATTTTATTGTCAATTGTTAATTTGGGAGCAGTTTGTTGAGCTATTTTTTCCGCTTGCAATCGCAGTTTTTGATTCGGTACTCGTCCCGAAATCTCCAATATTCGATCTTTCACATCTGCCGCGAGGCGATAAACCGATAACTCTGGACTAGATTGTAAAGCTAAATTTGTATCTGCTTCTATGCTAGCTGCAATCCCGCTGCGGTATTGATGAATTCCCCAAGGTATGCCAATTAAACCTAACGCTGCTAAACCGATAATTGGTAAAATTGGCTTTTTAGGAGATTTAACTTTTATATCTGTCTCAATTAACTTTTGCAAATTCGTGTTGATTTCGGGCGGCACTGCAGTGGGATCGCCGTTAAATGATTGGATTATATCTCCATATTCTTGAACAATATTTTTGAATATTGCTCGCATTTTGTACTTAAACCACTGCCTCGTTTCTCCCTGCATTACTACTGCTAGATAACACGAACCAGCGACTTCTAGTACAATTGTAGATGTGCCGTATTCTATGGCATCAATTTCGGCAATATTTCCCGATTGAGAGATACAATCGTTGACAAAAGCGCGAATAGCAGTCAGCATTCCCGCTACCATCTCTGATTCTAGCTGTTCGCGTTCAGAATGCTGTACTACTGAAATTACTAAGCCTGATTCTTTTTGAATTAAAAAAACAGCTTTAACAGTCAGCGGTGTTGTTTGCTGCATCAGCAATTCTGCTTCAGAAACTCCCTGTAATTTGGATTTAATTTTGCGAGTAATTCCCTCTGTACTTAAGGATGATTCGACTTTTTCATTGATCTGGTGCATCATCTCTGCGATGTACTTTAAAATCGTGCTACCGACGATCGGATAAAGTGCATCCGACATTGCTTCTCGTTTGAGATGAATTTGCTGTTTGATAGCAGAGGCCATTTCCGGTGCTATCGCCATTGCAATTGCATCGGGCGATTCACTGACTGTGTGACGGATTCCCGCAGGAAGAGCAGGCGCTATGGCTACTCCCATCGAGTGTTTATTTTCTCGGGTTTTGGTATTAATTACTTCATCAATTATCGGAGTTATGCTTTCTGTAAATGATTGTCTCGACTGATTTATTGTTTCGAGCATCATTTCGGGAAATATCAGTTGAATCTGCCTCACTAATTCTTCCCGATCGCCTCCCCATTGAGCATTGGTTATTTTGCGTTCGAGTTCCTCTACTTTACCGTTGAGTTTGTAATTATAACCTACAACTTCATCTAACAATGGTAAAATAGATTCGATTGCAGACTTTTGTAGTTGCGCGTGATGGTTAGCCATCAACTCGTCAATCAAAGGTTTCAGTAAATCTGTAAACAAGTCTGTGGATTCATAAATCCGGTGTTCGATCGCCACAATCTTTTCTTCGATGTTTGCGAGTCTTGCATCGATCCTTTGATTCTGAATGATGGCATCAACAGCGGGGGCGATCGCAGATTCTATCTCTAGCTTCGCTTCCCGAAGGCTTCCCGACACCATCTCTACGATCGCAGGCATGATTCTGCCCATCAACCCTTCTATTTCCGCTAAAACTTGCTGCTGAACTTCGACAATCTTACTTTCATTTTGCAATATTTGTGCTGCAATGCCACTGTTTTGAATGGCAGTGTTGACAGCCGGGGCGATCGCCTCTCTGACTTCTAACTTTGTCTCATCAATTTTCCGGTTTAGCGACTCAATCATTAGCGGCATCAACCGCGCCATGATTTCTTCCGGCTGAGACTTTTGCTGTCGCTGAAGATTGTTTAATCTACTTTCAACATCGCTCAATTTTCCTTGAACTTCTCTTTGCAGAATTGCTGATTCTATCAAAGGTTCGATCGCCGCTGCTACTTCTAATTTTGATCGATCAATTTTTTGGTTCAGCAAATCAGTGATTGCTGGCATCAGCATCGCCACGATCTCTTCTGGCTTCTGAATTGGCGACTGTTGCACCGCCAGCCTGCCCTCAATGATGCTTAATACTTTTTCTTCTATTTCTACCCAAGCTATTCTTACCTGTACTGACGGTGCGACAGCTTCGACAACCTCTAATTTTAATTCACTAATTTTGCGGTTCAGCAAGTCGCTAACTACCGGAACTAATTGCTTGATTAAATCTTCCGGTTGCTGCTGGGAACGCTGCTGAATGTTCGCCAATTTATCTTCAATTGTTACTACTTTCTCTTCCAGCCCGTTTTGATTGTGAATTACTTGATTGACTGTCGGTGCGATCGCCGAAGCTACTTCTAACTTAGACTCCTCTACCCTGCGGTTGAGCAACTCGCCCACCACAGGCATCAGCCGTTGGATCAATTGTTCGGGATTCGGTAGTTCCTGGTGGTTGAAACTAGCAATTTGATTTTCCAAATCCGCTAATTTTGCCTGGAATTCCAGGGGATTAATTCTATCGTTGGTGGCGAGTTCGATCGCCTTTTTTAATTCCAACTTAAACCCCTCTACTTCTTCTCTCACCAACGATGGAATTAACGGTCTGACTAAATTCATCAACTCCTGCGGTTCAGACATCAAACTTTCAAAATTTTCTAACCTTTGTTCCGCGTTCAAAATATGACTGTAAAATTCCGGCACATCCCTTTCAAACAGCAATTGCTGCAACCTTTTGAACTCCTCCACTGCTTGTGCTAATTCTTCCTCCGAAGGTCGATAATTTTTGGCTGCCTTCGCCGTCCTAGATACACCTGGTTCTTCATTATTTATTTGTCGTTTTTGAGATGGAATTTCTTCATTATTAGTCAATACTTCCGGTACAACAGCAGAGGATTCTATCAAAAAAGACAATCGCTTTCGTTGATTTTCCTGTTCATCAAATCGCTCGATCTGTTGTTGAGGTGACAGCGGTAATTTCAACTCACTTGGTCTTTTTTTAAAGTTTTTTACTAATTGCAATTCAGTCAGTATGGTTAGCAATTCCTGGAGTTGTTCTCCAGCGTTAGGAATTGCCAAATTTTCATCTGCAACTTCTGGTTCTGACTGATATACTTTGCCTAAATTATCATTAGATGCTGCCATACTTTGTTACCAAAATCTGATTTTAACCGATCGCCAAAAATGACCTGTTGGTTTATCGCCTCACTACTGCGAAAATCAATAGACATCTCCAATAATTCTTGTGGAACTGGCAGGATACCTGCTGTTTACAGGCTTTTTAGGATTTGTCTAATAGGAATGACACAATTAATTTTTCGCCTTGGGCCGATCTCGCGCCTATCGGCCTATCTTAACTGCTGTTCTGCGACTGGCCAACTCGGCCGCCAACTGCAATGCTGCTTTCATGCTGGAAGCATCGGCAATCCCTTGACCTACAATATCAAAAGCTGTGCCGTGATCCGGAGATGTGCGAACAAAGGGCAAACCAATTGTTGTATTGACTGCTTTGTCGAAGGCCATCAATTTTACTGGAATCAACCCTTGGTCGTGGTACATTGCCAAGTAACCGTCGTGAGCTTCCTTGGCTAAGCCGTACCAAACTTTAGCCGGTTTTACCCACAGGGTATCCGGGGGTACTGGCCCGTCTAACTGCACTTGAGGAAAGCGATCGCGCTGCGTTTCCAACCAAGGTATCATCCAGTCTTGCTCTTCCTTTCCCAGTTTGCCATTTTCGCCGCTGTGAGGATTTAAGCCAGAAATTGCAATTTTCGGTCTTTCTATCCCAAAATCTTCCCGCAAACACTCTACCAGCAATTCTAGTTTTTCGCTCAGCAATTCTGGAGTCAAAGCATCGGGTACTTGACGCAGGGAAATATGTGTAGTAGCGAGTAAAGTTACTAGCGTCCAACCGCTGTGGGGAGATGTGGCGGCAAACAGCATCCCGAAGCGCTGCGATTTGGCTCTTTCTGCCAGGAGTTCTGTTTGTCCGGGATAATTGTAACCGGCCGCTTGCCAGCAAGTTTTGGAAATTGGCCCGGTAACGATCGCACAAAATTCGCCGGCAAGGGTACGGGCGATCGCCTCTTCCATATACGCAAAGCTAGCCGCCCCGCTAGCTGCACTTCCAACACCGGGGACAATGGAACCCCATTTGCTGTCTGCTGCTATATCAATAATGTGTAGTGTTTCGGGATTTGCCAAGGATGCAGCAGCATTAGGATGGATCGATCGCCACCGATCGTAAGTTTGCTGCAAAATTGCCCGATCGCCAAAAACCGTCACTTTCAAAGCTGCAGCGGGATCTGCCAAAGCCTTGAGAATCACTTCCGGGCCTATTCCCGCCGGATCTCCGAGAGTTACAGCTAGTTTTGATTCCCGATCCAGACTCAAGGCAGTTTTCTCCCACAAAATACAGGAATTTCGGCAATGAAATTTTAACATTTAAGTAGCTAATTTTCTAAAATTATCCGAGACCTGCCGAAAATCCCGGAAATCCCCGACTGCGGATGAAAACTCGCTGCTGGATTCACCCAGGCTGTGAAGTTCTTTGATACCGATCGTTGATCTAAGTAACTTGATACAG
This sequence comes from Microcoleus sp. S1D4, assembly GCF_036700765.1. Taxonomy (NCBI): domain Bacteria; kingdom Bacillati; phylum Cyanobacteriota; class Cyanophyceae; order Oscillatoriales; family Microcoleaceae; genus Microcoleus; species Microcoleus sp. S1D4. The sequence goes on along the minus strand of NZ_JAUBPP010000034.1, from coordinate 23,743 downwards.
TAAAATACCACCATGACACAGGCCATAACACCGTTGATACGTTAAAGCGCGATCGGCAAGTGGAACAATTGGTCAACCAGAAGTAGCAATCTCAAGTGAGATACCCAGCCGCTCTCAAAACAGTACGGCGAAACTTGACCCAGAAACCAGCAAAACTCAAATTTTCAATTCAAAAGTAGGGTGGGACACGCCCAAACTCTAGGTCAGTATCCTAGTACGCTTGATTCAGATGAACTGGCAAAGATTGTCTAAACTCGACTGTTTGGTTGTGACTTGGGTAGAATCGAACTGTTCGGAAATTGCTCGCAAGAGATAGCTAATTTTCCGGTGAATCAAGGAATTGAGAATCTCCGACTCTAACAAAGCCGAGAGTGTCAAAGTATGTTTATTTAATTTGCGATCGTCAAGGAACTCTAAAACACATGAACCCTGAATTTATCAGCGCAGCCTTTTTGTCATTTTCCCTAATTTTCGTCGGTATCGGTGGAGGCTTCTTGCTGCTCAAACTCCAAGGCGGCGGCGAAGAATAGGCGATCGTACCGAGCGTCGTAACCGGGTTTTTTTACTATAAAAATCGTGCACGATCGTTGGCAAGATTAGAAAAACCCGGTTTATTAAAATTTATTGTCAGAGTCCTGAGTTATTACAACATATCGTCAATAAGACATCAGTATCAAAGCCACAAGCAAAATTTTTATTCGTCGATAAATACGCAACGCTTTCTCTCAAACTCTGGGACTCTGGGACTCTGAGACTCTCTCGCCTGCTGGATACCGATCGTTATATGAGACGATTTCAGGTTTTTGTTAAGTTTTTATAAAAAAATGAGAAAGACCTGATACTATTGTATAGAAAGTTTAAGATTCATAAATAAATCCCTAGATGACTTTATTGATTGTAGGTGCCACCGGCACTCTCGGCCGCCAAATAGCCCGCCGCGCCCTAGACGAGGGCTACCAGGTGCGCTGTTTAGTTAGAAATTACAGAAAAGCTGCATTTTTGAAAGAATGGGGCGCCGAACTGGTACCGGGGAATCTTTGCCAGCCCGACAGCCTGATTCCTGCACTAGAAGGCGTCAGTGCTATCATCGATGCAGCAACAGCCAGTGCCGGCGATTCTGTCAGCATCAAAAGAGTAGACTGGGATGGAAAAGTATCGCTGATCCAAGCAGCAGCAGCAGCAGGCATCAAGCGTTACATCTTCTTTTCCTTTCTCGATGCCGAGAAATATCCGCAAGTCCCCTTGTTGGAAATTAAGCGCTGTACAGAGCTGTTTTTAGCAGAATCCGGTCTAGATTACACAATCTTGAGACCTTGCGGCTTTTTGCAAGGACTGGTGAACCTGTACGCGATGCCGATTTTGGACAATCAGGCAGTTTGGCTGCCTAACAAGCCGTCAGCCCTTGCCTACATGAACACTCAGGACGTTGCGAAGTTTGCCGTCCGGGCGCTTTCGGTTCCCGAAACCGAGAAAAAAACTTTTCCGGTAGTGGGAAATCGAGCTTGGGATGCTGAAGAAATCGTGCGGTTGTGCGAGCGGCTTTCTGGGAAGCAAGCGAAAATTACGCGCACCCCAGATGCCTTGTTGCAAGCCACCCGTCAATTTGCTAAGTTCTTTCAGTGGAGTTGGAACGTAGCTGACAGATTGGCTTTTTCAGAAGTTTTGGCCGCCGGAAAACCCTTGAAAGCTCCGATGGATGATGTTTACAGTGTCTTCGGAATCGACCCCAAAGAAACTACTACTTTGGAGTCTTATCTCGAAGAATACTTTAATCTGATTCTGAAGAAGCTCAAGGAAATAGAGTACGAGCAGCTTAAGACGAAAAAACGGAGTAAACAAAAAATGCCCTTTACATTTTAAAGTGCCGAAAGCTGGGATTATATACAACGACGTTAAACCAGTCTCTTGTCGCATCGCCGAAGAGTTGAAAGACAAGCTGACTGCCCGCGGCTGGGAGGTCTGCGCGGTTTCCGGTGCCGGGGGAATTTTGGGCTATTCTAGCCCCGATCGCCCCATGTGCCACACTCCTATCGACCAACTTGTCCCTCCCGGTTTTGACAGTGACATGGAGTTTGCAGTGGTTTTGGGCGGCGACGGTACGGTGCTGTCTGCATTTCGCCAAGTAGCTCCCATCGGAGTGCCACTGCTGACTGTCAATACCGGTCATATGGGCTTTTTAACAGAAACTTACCTAAACTTGCTCCCGCAAGCTTTGGAAAAGGCGATCGCCGGAGAATACGAAATAGAAGAAAGGTCAATGCTGGCCGTGCGACTGTTTAGAGACAATGACTGCCTCTGGGAAGCCCTTTGTCTCAATGAAATGGTTCTGCACCGCGAACCGCTGACTTGTATGTGTCATTTTGAAGTGGCGATCGGTCAGCACGCCTCTATTGACATTGCCGCAGATGGAGTAATTATCTCGACTCCGACAGGATCGACAGCTTACGCCCTTTCTGCCGGCGGGCCTGTAATTATTCCCGGAATACCGGTGCTGCAATTGATCCCTATTTGCCCCCATTCGATGGCTTCGCGGGCTTTGGTGTTTTCCAACACCGAACCGGTCAAAATTTTGCCGGCGAGTCCGAGCCGCCTGGTAATGGTGGTAGATGGGAACGGCGGATGTTATGTTTTGCCGGAGGATTGGGTACAAGTCGAGCGATCGCCCTACTCAGCCCGCTTTGTTCGGATACAGTCTTTTGAGTTTTTCCACATTTTGCGGGAAAAATTAGGCTGGGGATTGCCTCACATTGCTAAACCGAATTCGGTTGAGTTGCCTTAATAGTTGTTGGTAATGAGCGGAGTGCTAAATTCCCGTCCTTTTAGGGCGGCTTTTTCTTTGTTTTTGTGCAGGATAAAGCTCGATCGGAATCTCCTACGGAATCCTTAATTCTCGATCGAGCTTCCGAATCATTTCCAAGGTCAGGCAGCGTTTGCGAGATAGCGTTGGTACGCAGGAACATTTGTGTTTAACATCCTACCCATTACCTATTCCCCATTCCCTAAACCACCGCTGCGATCGAGAAAATCAGTAATCTCCTGATAAAAAGCCTGTCCCTTTCCCCTGCTGCTACTTGCAGTCACCAATAATCTTAAAACTTCCACAAGCGAACTAATCGTAGCATCAAAAATCAATGCAAAAAGCTGGCTTAAATCATCTTGGTTTTGTTGCCCGTAGGCTAAAGCATTAATATAATCATTGCGGATTTGGTTGTCAATCACCACAATCGGATAGCCTGCACGGATTAAGAGTAAATTCATTAATAATCTGGCCGTTCGACCATTCCCATCCCGAAAAGGATGGATAGAAACAAAACGATAATGAGCGATACTTACATATTCGACTGGATGGAGCCTTAAAGCAGATTCCGAGTTGAGCCATATCGCAAAATCTCTCATTAATTGAGATAGTAAATAATGGGGAGGATAACGATAGTTAGTTCCTGCCGCCATTACATCCAGAGTGCGATAACTACCCGCTTCCTCCGGGTTAATTTTGCGGAGAATAAGATTGTGAATTTGCTTAATTTCCCATTCATTAATCTCCGTATCTTTTTGGGCTAAATTTTCAATATAATCGATCGCCTCCTTATGTCCAATAACTTCTAAATGTTCGTCAAGGGTTTTGCCCCCCACAGTAATGCCCTTCGTTAAAACTAATTCCGTTTCACTTTGGGTTAAAGTATTACCCTCAATGGCATTTGAGTTATAAGTAAAGCGAACATCATAGAGCTTTTTGAGTTCGGCTACGAGGGTGGAATCGAACGGTCTAAACTCATCTAGCCAAGCTTTTAGTTTATCGATTCGTTCTAATTTAAGCCGATAATTCATCATTAAATAGTTGTCGATCGAAGAGGTTAATGAAAATTCCTTTTGTTGACCTAAAGTAATTACTTTTTGAATGAATTTCTCGTATAGTTGAGTCTCCATCTTTGAAAATACTCCCCCATTCCCTAAAACGGCACTTCAATCCCCAACTCCTCACAAAATCGCCGAATCAGGCGATCGTTCTTCTCCATTGTGCGATCCATAGATTGTAACTCTAAGGCGATCGGCCAAAGTCTTCGATGTCCAATCGCCCTTAAACTCAGAAATCACAACACAAGAATATTTTTACTATTCTTCTATTTAGTAATGCGAATCGAATCTTGAATTTGCTGAACTTGCTTTTCAGTATCACTGTCGGAGTAAAGGGTCTGTAGCATAATTGTTTCTTTTTTCCCTGTGGCAACATAGGTGACAATGCCTGCGGGAAATCCGTCGTCATAGGATTCATACAATCGCACTGCTTTTTTGCCGTTAATGGTTAGACGTTCGGTCTTAATCGTCGTCTTAGGAATTTCTCTGGAACTCGGTTTCATAGCGGTTTCCAGGTTTTCCTCACTGATGGTTGCAAGCACGCGAATCAAACCCTTGGGGGCAAATCCACCGCCTCTATCGGGGAACTTTTTGTTGTGTAAATGAAGGCTATTCGCACTTGCGCCCCTGGGATTTTCGAGCCAATTTCGGGGTGCTTTGAAGGTCAAATTGCCGATCGCATGGGTTTTGAGCTGTGATTCTTGGGTTTGGGCTTGGGCGAATAGGGTACTGTGTTCTAGGAATAGGGTGGGTGTGGCGATCGCGATCGTACTAGCGAGGATAGTCAGGAATTTCTTCATTGGCGATTATGTCCGAGCGATAGTTTTGGCAAATTATTATGTAGGCTTAAAATGCCCGCCATGTTTCACGATTCAAGAAAAAGCCATTACCTTTCCCATTCGTAAAAACCTGTATCAATAACTATTTCACCCAAAGTATTATTCGGATCGATAGTAATATCTTTTATGTCCGCATCACATAAGGAGTAGTCTTTATCTCTAGATAGAGTGAGCGTGACTTCCACGTTTAACTTAAGGGACTGAGTACAGACGTTATCTATTTTTTCTTTGTTATAGTACATATCATCTTCTCTGTCGTAAATCGCATCTTCTAAGCTTTCATAGCTTACGTTGGCGTCATAATGCACCTCTGCTTCTAGCTCAAACACTACTGAAGGTTGATCTGCATCAGAATCATCAATATTAACTAATGAGGAATCAATAATATCTACTGAATTGACCTCGACTTCAATTTCTTCACTGCCCCATTCAATCAAGCTAGTTCCAGATAAATCAAGTAAAAAATTCAGATCCGAGAAATTTTTCTGTATGTATCCTTTTATTTGATCTTCTTTGTCCCTATATAGTTCATAGCATTCATCAACCTCATCTGAATCTGTTTCTCGAATTATAGTTTCCAATAATTCCTTGAGGTTTTCAATCCAAGACAGGTCTTCGCTCGAAGAACAAAACTTTTGCCAATCGGAATCTCCACTAACGACATAAATTATTCTGTTTCTGTCTTCTGCCTCCTTTTGAAGAGCTAAGAGCGCAAAAGCGTCTGGAAACTCAGATTTCTTTTTTCCTTCACCAAATGGTGGAGTACCAGAAAAATAACTGTTGAAAATATCAACCACTGACACCCGATCGACTTCGATTATTTTAAAGTTAGTTTCTTGTAAAAAAGATTCAAGTTGGTCGAGAAGCTCTTGATTAATTTGATCGAAATTCGGAGCAAGCTCTTGAACTTTTGTCTTGAATTCATTTAGCAAGTCAGAATTCGCAGAAATTCTGACTTTTTTAGTATCTCCTTGCGGTTTAAAACGCTTTTTATTCAAATCGTTTACAGCTTGCTCAATCGCTTTGGAGGTTAATACAGCACCTTCGGTAATATGCGCTCTTATTTCATGAAGAGTGACATAAGTTAAAACCAGACTTATTTTTTCTTGCTGAGCAAGTTCAACTAAACGGCGAAAACTTGTTGAATTGTAGTTAAAGTTATGGCTATCAAAAACCTGTGTATCAAGAGCAACTAACCGAGGAGGAGGTTTTATTTCCATTTTTAAAGCTTACTAAATGTCGTTTATTATATGACAATACCACAAATTACGGATAAATGTCAACCCGTTCTTACTCCCATCAAAATCTCCTTTCCTCGATCGAGTTCGCCGCACGATTCGACTCAAACACTTCAGCCGTCGCACTGAAAAAAGCTATCTTTATCCCACACTATTGGGTCGATCGTTGCTTTCATGCCCACATCTCGAACGTGAAGCGAATTTGGGAAAACATCGCTCAAACGATTCGGCAGCTTGGACGACAAGTTTTCATCAAAAAGTAATTTCATGCCGATAAGGTCGCAGTCATAAACCGACGCTCACGGTCAGCAGCATAAGCTATACAAGCTTTTAAATCTTCTCGTGTCAAATCGGGAAAATCGTCTAGAATTTCTGCTTCGGTCATCTCGGAAGCCAGGTACTCAAGCACTTCATAAACCGTAATTCGCAAGCCGCGTACACAAGGCTTACCACCGCGTTTATTTGCTTCGATCGTGATGTGGTTTCGGTAGTTCATAAGAAACACTCGGTAATACCATTTTTCTGTGAAGCTACATAGAATGTATCCTCATAAATCCATTTATAAATTCAAGATTTCTGCTCGAAAATAATTTCTTCATAGAATTGCTCGATCGCCAAACTCAACCCAATACTTTTAAGCTCGACGCGATCGCCCGCTCGATAGCTCAGAATCAACCAATCCCCCGCATCATTTCTGTGATAAATATCGATCGCCATCTCATCAGAACTCACCAACACATAATCAATTAAATTCGGGTTGCGGCGATATTTTTCAAACTTCTTGCCTCGGTCGTAAGCCTCGGTACTATCCGATAAAACCTCAACAATCAAACAGGGATAGGTAATATATTGAGGGCTAGAATTATCTCGCCGATCGCAAGTGACACTCAGATCGGGATAGGTATAGTTGCGAGTATTGAGGATATTTACGCGGCAGTCAGAATTGTATGTTTTACAACCACTACCCCGCAGATGGGGCTTGATTGTCGTTAAAAAGTTTCCCGCGATATCACTGTGATTTCTAGTCCCGCCACTCATCGCATACACGCGACCATCGATTAGCTCGTGCTTTTCTAATTGTTGCTCCTCCCAAGCAAAATACTCTTCAGGTGTAAAGTACCGCTCCTGCTCTCTAGCTGCAATCATAACAATCTCCTAATTTAATCGCTCTATCAATTTTAAGGTGTTGTTTCTGGAGTAAGGTCGAGGTTGCGATAGACTTGTTCGATCGCAAAACTGAGATTGATGCTTTTGAGTTCTATAGTGTCGCCTGCTTGGTAGTTAATAATGAGCCATTCACCAGCATCATTTTTATGATACAAGTCCATTTCGATACTGGTGGAACTGACTAATAAATAATCTTGTAAGACTGGATTTTTGCGATACATTCTAAATTTGCCACCTCTGTCATAGGATTCGGTGCTGGGAGAGAGAACTTCAACAATTAAGCAGGGGTAAGTAATGTATTGGGTTGTGGTTTTATCGCGATCGTCGCACGTTATACTTGCATCGGGGTAGATGTAGTTTTTGGTTCCAATGACGTTGACTCTCAAATCGGAGTTTCCGGTTTCGCAACTGCTGTTTTCTAGATGATTCGAGAATAGGGTTGTGAGTCTGACGGCAATGCGGCTATGGTTTACGCTGCCGCCACTCATGGCGTAGACTTGACCGTCGATATACTCATGCTTTTCTAGCTGCTGTTCTTCCCAGGCAAAGTATTCTTCTGGGGTTATTTGAGGAAAGTTTTCTTTTCCGGCAATCATTGTTTTAGGTAATGAGTGGTAGGTAATAGGTAATGGAGTTTATTTATATTCCCTATTTTAGTCTCACACAAACATTTTTTGCAGAAAGCCTTTTTAGAATAATTTGGACAGTTTTTAAAGAGGGATGCGATCGCGAACATCCCGCAAACCACCAAAGTTTCAATCTTCCACGCGATAGCCCAATTCTGCTAAACGAGTGCGCGACTGCCGCCACTTCGGCTGCACCTTGACAAATAACTCCAAATACACTTTGCCTTCAATTAACTTTTGAATCTGTTCCCGGGCCGCACTGCCGATCGACTTCAGCATACTGCCGCTCTTACCGATTAAAATACCTTTTTGGGAATCCCGTTCGACGTGAATTGTCGCCAGAATCCGCGTAATTTTCGCTTCTTCTTGAACAATGTCGATCGCGATTGCTACAGAATGCGGCACTTCTTCCCGCGTCAGCAGCAAAATCTGTTCCCGAATCAATTCGCCCATAATAAAGCGTTCCGGCTGGTCAGTCACCAAATCGGGCGGATAATAATAAGGCCCAACCTCCAGATGTTCGATTAACAATTGTTGTAGCGGTTCGACGCCCTCGCCCGTGAGAGCGGAAAACTTGACGACTGGCCACTCAGGATTGACAATTTGCTCGTAAGTGCGATCGATCAACACGGAATCCTCCGGTTGTTCGTCCAACTTATTCATCCCCAAAATCACCGGAATTTTGCAATTGCTGAGAATTTCGATGATATATCGATCGCCCCCTCCCGATTCCACCGAACCATCCACCACAAACAGCACCACATCCACAGACTGAATCGCGGTGCGCGCATTCTGCACCAAAACCTTACCCAATTGGTGGTGTGGCTTGTGAATTCCGGGAGTATCGACAAAAATAATTTGTGCTTCAGGCGTTGTCAGGATGCCCCGCAGCCTGTTGCGCGTCGTCTGAGACACCGGCGAAGTAATCGCAATTTTCTGCCCCACCAACTGATTCATCAGCGTGGATTTGCCGACATTCGGCCGCCCGATAATACCCACAAAGCCCGATTTGTAACCCGCAGGAGCCGCGGGAACACCCATGATTTCCGATAAGTCTATAATCTTGCTATCTTCCACTAAATTCACCTATTTTCAAGCCCCTTCTCTGCCTATTGTCGCTTGAAAACACTCAAACGCCCATCGATGCACTGTAGCATCTTTCTCGTCCTGGTATAGCGCGTAACACTCAAAGGGCGATCGAGCTGCTGGGACAGTGTTAAGATGTGATGTGCGATCGGCAAAACTTGATATCTGAGACAAAATTTGATAAGGTTCCCATAACATCGATCTAAAATGAATCATTCTGGTCAAATCGAGTCTCCCATACTGTAACAACTTCAGATGTGTAAATGTCTTACTCAACTGAAACCGTTCTACAGTTTGTCAGGCAAACCAGTTTTCACATTTTTGAGGATGTATATTAATAAATTAGGTGGGTCAAACTTCAGATAAAAAGCTCATTAGCATCATATTTTTGATAAATATAAGCTAATGTTTTTGGAGCCTATCTAATTAGTGCTAATCGTCATACAGTTGAGGAGATGAATCGGATGAAATCGAAATTATTTTGGAGTTGCTGCACCGTCTTGGTAGCAAGCTTGCCTATTCCAGCCTTCGCTCAAACAGCCCCCGAAGCAAGTATTGACTACAAGGGTGGCTCGATGAACTACCAGATAGTACCTGGCAAAATACCTGACAGAACTTTGCCCAAAAACTTTGACTTTCCAATTATTACGAATGTTGCTACAGACACTAGCATCACCACGGATCACATAATTACCGATCAGTTTCGCGCACCAGCGACTCGTACAGAATACACCAGCGCTCTCACCGCCTGGTCTGAATCAATCAAAGAATGTCTGGGTAAACAGCCCCGCTTGATTCGAGCCAGCACCAAAAACCCGATTATGATTAATGGCAGAGTAGGCACCATTGTCAGAAACGCCAATAACCGTGCTGTTTGCAAATAAGCGAATAAGTTCCGCTGTCTGAAGACAAAAACTAGAGAGTGTTTTTGCACAAGACAAAAAGAGCAATAGGTTTTCTACTGCTCTTTTTGTTGTCAAAATTTTAATTAATTGGTTTGTAGTGAAAACTCTAGTCCTGCTTAATCCTTGAGGACTGAAGTCTTCACTACAAACGAGATAATTCCGAAAAGACCTGGTTTTTTCCAAAAATATGCTTTGAAGCCTGAAAGATATGGATTTCCACACTTTAATTTTTGATTAAGTAGCGCAAAATTCATTCGTATTCAGCAAAATTTCCCCATGATCGGGAATCCAAGCTAGCCACTTGTCCTCGGAGTGCTGACACAACAGCCGCGCTTCGTCAAAACTAAATGCTGTTGGGGGATTGAACAATCTTACCCACAGGTCAGGAGCCAATTTTGGTGCAGGTACGGCGCAGCCGAATCTTTCCCGATCGCGATCGCTCGTGATGCCGGCTGGCGGTTGCCAAGTACGAATATCTGTTTGCAGTTGCATAATTACTCCTGTCTGTTGAGCTAAGAGTCTGCACTCCTTGCGGGGTTTTAACAACCCAGAGCTGCAGATAAATTTTGATTATGTAGTCTATGTTACTGAATTATCAGGGTGAACGTGTAGTTTGTTGCAAAAATTTACAATGGAGATGGGAAAAGTGGCTCTAAGGTCGATCGGGTATTTGGGCGATCGACAGCGATCGACTACCATAGCCAACAACATCTAATTTATAGCAACCATAGCCAACGCTTAGGATATTCTTAATTATTTTTTGCCTGTGCCCTATTCCTTCTGCCTTCTGCCTTCTGCCTGATGACGTTGGACGGAAAGCTCGGGGGGACAGCACTAACAACTAATAACTAATAACTAATAACCAATAACTAATAACTAATAACTAATAACCAATAACTAATCACCAATAACTAATAACTAATAAGTAACAACATGAACCCAACCCAAGAATACCACTGGAAAACCCTAGATCGTTTTGTAGAAATCAACTCTCACTGGGTAAAGCTAATCGCCGAACATCTCGAAACTGCCGAAGGGAAAATAGTAGAATATTGGCGAGTAGAAAGAGCAGATTCAGTTGTAATTTTGACGGTTCAAGCTGACAAATTTTTGTTTCCCTCACCGATGTATCGCCCCGGCGTAGCATCCGCAACCCTCGATTTTCCCGGCGGTCGCGTACCAGAAGCAGTAACGCCAGCAGCGGCAGTTCCAGCTATAATCAAAAAAGAACTAGGCGTGACAGAAAGTGCGATCGCCCGCATCCAACCCCTCAACACCACAGGCTGGGCCATCAACAGTTCATTCTCCAATCAAAAACTCTACGGTTTTGTGGCAGAATTGCACCCGACAGCCACAGTCAACCCCGAACTTCTCGGCGCTGCATATCCTGTCACCCCCGACGGCATTCGAGACTTGCTCAAAAAATTAACTTGCCTCCAATGTCGAGCCTTGTTGCTAGAATGGCAAAACCACAACAATTTTAGATTGTAGATTTTGGATTTTAGATTTTAAATTGTTCCGCGACGCTAGCCGATTGACGATTTATTATAACCAACATCACCGAAACTAATTATGCCTCTCAATAATGAAGTTGCTGTCGAATGCCTCGACGTGACATATCGCCTCAACCGCAGGCATTTAGTAGACAAACTCAATTTCAAAGTGCTGCAAGGAGAAGTTTTAGTATTGCTGGGACGCAGCGGAAGTGGCAAAACTACTACCATGAAATTGATTAACAATTTACTCGCACCAACTAGCGGTGAAGTGCTTGTCATGGGAAAACCGACAACTGAATGGAACCCCATTCAATTGCGGCGAAAAATTGGTTATGTGATTCAAGAAATTGGCTTGTTTCCCCATTTTACCGTCGAGCAAAATGTCGGTTTAGTCCCGAAATTGGAAGGTTGGGAGCGATCGCGCATTCAATCTCGCGTCCGCCAACTGTTAGAATTAGTCAACCTCGATCCGCAGCACTTCGCCAAACGTTATCCCCATCAGTTATCTGGCGGACAGCGGCAGCGCGTGGGTGTCGCCAGAGCACTGGCGGCAGACCCTCCGATGCTGTTAATGGACGAACCGTTTGGTGCTTTAGACCCGATTACTCGCCTGGAATTGCAGCGGGAATTCGGTCAATTGCAGCAGCAACTGGGCAAAACTGTGATTTTTGTAACTCACGGCATTCAAGAAGCTTTTTTGTTAGCTTCTAAAATTGGTTTGATGCAGGATGGACGATTGGTTGAATTGGGTTCACCGGATGATTTTTTAAAATCTCAGCATCCAGAAGCTCAGGCATTTCTTGAATGTTTGCAAGTAGCTAGATTTGAATGATTTTAGCAAAAATTCTATAATATAGTTTTAGTAACTAAGCTGATAATCAAACGATGCACAGTCTTTACGAGACAGACTTCTATGCTTGGACGCAAGAACAAGCCAAGTTACTTCGCAAGTGTCAGTGGAGTGAACTTGACTTGCCAAATTTAATTGAGGAGATTGAATCTTTGGGCAAACAGGAACGTCAAGAACTTAGAAATCGTTTGAGCATTTTGCTGGGACATTTGCTGAAGTGGCAATATCAGCCCCAGCAGCGCAGTCGTAGCTGGCTGTCTACAATTCGAGTGCAGCGGCGGGACACTCAGAGACTGATACAGGATAACCCAAGTCTGAAACCTTACTTGCAAGAAGCTTTCCAAGAAGCTTATCAAAACGGTAGAGATTTGGCAGTAGGAGAAACCGATTTACCTCTTAAAACATTTCCTCCAAACTGCTTTTACAGCTTAGAGGAAATTCTGGACTTTCGCTTCTATCCTGGTGAAGAAAGTCCTGAAATGGAAAATGATTTATAAGATTGACAGCAATCAGGAATAACCAATTACCCGATGATAGAATTTTTAAATCGGTACGGTGCGGAGATAATTCAGCGCGTACTAGAACACTTATATTTAGTAACTGTCGCAATTTCGATCGCAATTATTGTCGGGATTCCCCTCGGGATTTTAGTCACGAGAAAACCCAAATTGAAAAAGCCGATTTTGGGATTTGCAAATATTATGCAAACAATTCCCAGTTTAGCTTTGTTTGGCTTGCTCATTCCGATGCCCGTTGTGGGAGGAATAGGCGATCGCACGGCAATCATCGCCCTCACACTTTATTCCCTACTGCCCATTATCCGCAACACTTATACCGGGATTGTCGGCGTCGATCCGGCGATCGTAGCAGCCGGGAGAGGTATGGGAATGACGGATCTGCAACTGTTATGGCAAGTAGAACTTCCCCTAGCGCTGGGCGTAATTTTGGCGGGAGTACGAGTTGCTGCGGTAATTGCGATCGGGCTAGCAACGATCGCCGCTGCAATTGGTGCCGGCGGCTTGGGCGTGTTTATTTTTCGCGGCGTTGCTACAGTCAACAATCAGTTACTTTTAGCTGGGGCAATTCCGTCAGCTTTAATGGCATTAGTAGCAGATTTTGGGCTGGGGTTAGTGGAAGGATGCCTCTCGAAAAGTACATTAACAACTATTAATGAAGACTGAAGTCCGAACGATCAAATCGTCAGTTGTGTGATTTTCTGCGAACCAGAAGCATTCGGAGGACTCGCCATCAGATTGCGGAGTTCATTTGAACGTTCAAGGTATTCTCGATTACATAAAACAGCTTCGCTTTCCTCCAGGGAAATAGGACTAGCCAAATCTATCCAAGAACGGCAACCGCCGTAGGCAGAAATGTACGGAATTTCTAGATTTTGGGCTAACCGATAAGCCCGCAGTAGTAAAATATAAATTGGCTGATTTTGTTTCCATTTCAGGCGGTCGCCGACAAATTTTTCATTCCAGATATGGTAAGGAAAAAGCGCCGTAATTGCAGGTTCCCAAGCAACCAAAAAAACATCGGTAATCTCAGCCCAACTGCTAATTTTAATAAATTCGGGATGCCAACCAGATTCTACCGTTTTTACCTGACTCGCAAAATCTGGCTTTAATAAATCAGGCTGTTGGTGTTCAAAAGTTGGATAAAGCAAAACCTGCTTGTCAGCAACATTAAACTGTCCTGCTTGCTCGCGAATGCCTCCCTTTCGCAACAGTACAATCGTTTTGCCCTGTTCCAAAGCATTAACCGCTACATTCCATTCTTTCAGCGCGCGATTAGTTGATTTCATGGGATTTAGTTTGGTTTTAACCAAAGTAACAAAATCGGTAATTTACAGCAATTATAACAACTTTTTTCTGTTAAAATTAGATAGTTTGAGAGTAAATAGTAGAAATCCAAATTAGGGCTATAGCTATGGAAAAGCGACAATTGGGGACATCGGGAATTCAAATTAGCCCGATAATTATGGGGACTTGGCAAGCTGGGAAGCGGATGTGGGTGGGAATTGAGGATGCCGAAACTATCAAAGCAATGCGCGCCGCTTTTGAGGCCGGTATTACTACCTTTGATACGGCGGAGGTTTACGGAGAAGGACATTCGGAACAAATTATCGGCAAAGCGCTTTCAGATGTGCGATCGCAAGTAGTTTATGCTAGCAAAGTTTTTGCCAACCATCTCAAACCGGATTTGTTAGTCGAGGCGTGCGATCGATCGCTAAAAAACCTCAACACCGATTATATCGACCTTTACCAAATCCACTGGCCCGCCGGGACTTGGAATTCCGAATTAGTGCCCATTGCAGAAACAATGGACGCGCTGAACAAATTAAAAGAACAGGGGAAGATTCGGGCGATCGGCGTTTCCAACTTCTCCAGCGCCCAAATAGCAGAAGCCGCCCAATACGGACGCATCGACAGCTTGCAACCGCCCTATTCTCTGTTTTGGCGCTGGGTAGAAAAAGAGGCAATGTCCTACTGTGTAGAAAATAATATCTCAATCGTTGCCTACTCATCTCTAGCTCAAGGAATATTAACAGGTAAATTCGGGCCGGAACACAAATTTGAAGAAGGCGATCACCGCGCCAAAAGCAAGCTGTTTATCAAAGAAAATTACGCCAGAGTCCAAACAGCATTAAATCAACTCAGGCCAATTGCCGATCGCCACCAAACAAGCTTGGGCAATTTAGCATTAGCCTGGTTAATCGCCCAGCCACAAACCAACGCAATTGTTGGCGCGCGCAATGCCGAACAAGCCACCGCTAATGCCAAAGCTGCCGAAGTAAAGCTGAGTCAAGAGGACTTAAAAGAAATTGACGCGATCGGGCGAACCGTCACCGATAGTTTAGATGACAACCCAGTTATGTGGAACTTCTAAAATAGTTGACTTCCAAAGGTTCGTAGTGAGGAATTCAGTCCTTCTTTGCCCAACTTGCATAGAAAGACTCAAGTCCTCACTACAAACAAATTTTATATGGTCGGGCAAGAGGTATAATATTTAAAACTTTGGACAAGAAATCTAAAATCTAAAATCCAAAATCTAAAATCGAATGAGTTATTGCCTAAACCCCAACTGTTCCAAGCCCGAAAACCCGGATACAGCCAAAATTTGCCGAAATTGTCGGTCAAAACTGCTGTTGCGCGACAGATATCGGGCCATAAAGGCGATCGGACAAGGAGGTTTTGGCAGAACATTACTCGCCGTTGACGAAGACAAACCATCAAAACCCCGCTGCGTCATCAAACAATTCTTACCCCCAGAAACCCCACTCATCCCATCAGCCAGCAATCGCAATAGCAAAAAAGCAGCCGAACTTTTTGAACAAGAAGCAATGCGATTAGACGAATTAGGGAAACATCCTCAAATTCCCGAACTCTTAGCATATTCCATCCAAGACAACCGACAATATGTAGTCCAAGAATTTATCGACGGACAAAATCTAGCACAAATTGTAGCAACAGAAGGTACATTTACACAAATTCAAATTCAAGACTTACTCAACAGCTTATTACCCGTACTTCACTTCATCCACTCCCACAACGTTATTCACCGAGATATCAAACCCGAAAACATCATCCGCCGCGCCGACAAACAATTAGTTTTAGTAGACTTTGGTGCAGCAAAAATAGCCACAGGTACAGCCTTACTCAAAACAGGAACTAGCATCGGTAGCCCCGAATACATCGCCCCCGAACAAGCCAGAGGTAAAGCATTTTTCACCAGTGATTTGTACAGTTTAGGCGTAACTTGCCTGTATTTGCTAACTCAAGTTTCTCCCTTTGATCTCTTCGATCCGGGCGAAGATGCCTGGATTTGGCGACAATATTTGGCAAACAACCCGGTGAGTGAAGAAACGGGCAAAATCTTAGACAAAATGATTGAAAATGCTACGAACCATCGCTATCAAACGGCTGTTGAAGTCTTAACTCAACTGAATCCAGAAGCAGCTATTAAACTCACCATTCCTCAAACAATTACCAAAGCAGTCAAACCTGCTGCCAATCCCAATCCGCCTCCTCAGCCAACTCATAACTGGCAATGTATTCATACTTTAACCGGACACAAAAATTTAATTTCCTCTGTAGCTTTCAGCCCTAACGGAGAAGTTATCGCCAGCGGTAGCGATGACAAAACAATCAAGCTTTGGCAAGTACAAGACGGGCAAGAAATAGTAACTCTCGCCGGACACATCAACTCAGTTCATACAGTAGTTTTTAGCCCCGATGGAAAAATACTTGCCAGCAGTAGTCACGATAAAACAATCAAATTTTGGCGGATGAAAGACGGGCAAGAAATACGCACGCTTGCAGGTCACAGCAACTCAGTTTATGGCTTAGTTTTCAGTCCCGACGGCGAAATTGTGGCTAGCAGCAGTTGGGACAAAACAATTAAGCTTTGGCGCGTGAAAGACGGGCAAGAAATCCGCACATTTAGCGGTCACAGTAACTTAGTTTACTGCGTCGCCTTCAGTCCTGACGGAGAAACTCTGGCTAGCAGCAGTTGGGACAGAACTATTAAGATTTGGCGAGTCAAAGATGGCAAGCTAATTCGCACGCTGACTGGTCATACAGACTGCGTGCGTTGTGTAGCTTTTAGTCCCAACGGAGAGTTTCTGGCGAGTGG
Organism: Microcoleus sp. S1D4; assembly: GCF_036700765.1. Taxonomy (NCBI): domain Bacteria; kingdom Bacillati; phylum Cyanobacteriota; class Cyanophyceae; order Oscillatoriales; family Microcoleaceae; genus Microcoleus; species Microcoleus sp. S1D4. The sequence continues at coordinate 7,046 of NZ_JAUBPP010000034.1, read as the reverse complement.
CAGTCACGACAATACTATCAAAATTTGGTGGGTCAAAGATTGGCAAGAAATTTTAACAATTGCAGGTCATTCTTGGTATGTAGATTCGATCGCGTTTAGTCCCGATGGCGAAGTAATTGCCAGCAGTAGCAATCAAATTATCAAGATTTGGCGGGTAAAAAATGGTCAAGAACTTTGTAATATTTTAGGTCATACAAATTCTGTTTATTCCGTAAATTTTACCCCGGAAGGAGAGTTTTTGGCTAGCGGCAGCAGTGACAAAACTATCAAAATTTGGCAGAATATTATTTCGGTTTAATTAGCCTTCATAAAACAGGTTCGTAGTAAGGACTTTAGTCCTTCTTCATCGCAATAACCTTTCCTAGAGGACTGAAGTCCTCACTACAAACCTAAGACAGAGGAATGATTCAAGAGTTTTCTCTCTCAACTTTTCGTCGCAACTCCCGAATTATTGTACTTGTATGGCGATCGCGCGACATTTGCCAGCATTCCTCCACAATTGCTGATACATTAAAATTGGGAAAATAACGGCTAACTGAACTTTCGACATATCGACCATTTTGCAAGCAGTAAATTATGAGCCTATTTTTCTTAAACAGCCACACTTCCGGCACTTGATAAGGCAAGTAATCATCCAAATTAGTGTAGCTAGTGACATCCACTTCAATTACTAGATCGGGTGGCGGTTCAACACCCCAAGCAATCCGATCTTTACCCAGAATGGCGGCGCAATTATCGATATAAAAACAATAATCTGGTTCAATCCCTCTTACCTCCGGCAAATCCATCGTAATTGGCGTAAACGCTTCATAATCTCTGCCCAAGTAATCTAGTAGAACCTTGACGACATCAGCAATTATATCTGCTTGTTTTCCGTGTACGGGTAAAGGGGACATTAATAAAATCTCTCCTGGTCGATATTTGATGCGCGGAATTGAACGATCGCCCAATTGTTCTACAAGCGCTTGGTAATCCGGCCAACTACCGGGAAATTTTATCAGTGTTCCTGGTGGCAAATGAATCTTTTCTGGGGTGACGACTGCGAACATAAAACTTATACCTCCTGACTGAATTATATGTGTTTCAACCCACAGTCGCCACTGTTTCAGATAAAGGGTTTGAGACTACAAATAAACTCATTCTTTTCAATCTACCTGTTTCACCGCCTCCAAGGCTAGTCCTAGCACCCCTGCAATTTGCTCATCCTTCAAGCCCAACTCCCGTAATTTACCAACCATTTCAATTTTACCTTGATTCGCGCCGTCATGGTAGTCGGGAGTCGCAGGCTGACTTTTATCTGGCGTAGGAGTGAGTAGTTCTGAGCACCCATTGATATAGTTAATTGTGTGGCTATTACCAGAATTAGTAGTGCGATCGACCAAATGGATCTTCAGATTTAATTGCCGTTCTAAAACAGATTCCAGATTACCTTTATCAACTGGTTCACCAAAAACATTAGATAACATTTGTAAAAGCTTATAACCTACATCCTTAGCATGACCAGCCGTACAGCCATAAGTATCTGCAATATAATAATACTTTTGTCGCTTAAGTATTCCCTCTATAATTTTACGCTGCAAGTCATTTAGACGTTTGCCTGTCTTCGCGCTGAGCACTTCATCTACAAATTGCAATATATGGGCAGTGTCCATCAGTAGGGTTGTCAGAGAACTACGGTTAGTATAGCCGACTTTTTCCGTCTTTTTCCGCCTTTTTCCGCCTTGCATCCACATTTTATAAAGACCCGTCTTTTTCCGTCTTTTTTCTCTTTTCAGTTTTGGGCTATCGATATATGATACTCAAAAGTATAAAATTAGCTTCGCAAGAAAAACATTAATTGTCTGTAGGGATTGTCTTTTTGAGATAGTCACGGCGATTTAGACTAGATTTTTATATATAAAAAAACTAAAATGAAAAAACTAAGTTTATGGGCGCAAAAACTCAGCCTAATTTTGGGAGGAATTATGGCTGGTGTTTTTATGGGAGAATTAGCTCTGCATCTGGGGGGAATTAAAGGTATAGAAAAACCAAGCGATCTTGCTTCTTTTGCAAGTTACACACTAGACGATCCCGCTGGTTGGTCATTGAAACCGGGTGCGTCTTTCGAGTGGCAGGGGGAAGGCGATCGCTCCTTAATTCGCGCAAATAAAGATGGTTTGCGCGATCGCGAACATACTAAAGAAAAACCACCAAAAACTTTTCGGATCGCAGTGTTGGGAGATTCCTTTGCTGAATCTTTACAAGTACCGATGGAAAATACTTTTTGGTGGAAAATGAGAAAGCAACTCAATAAACAATGTACTGCTTTAGGCGATCGCAAAGTAGAGGTAATTAATTTTGGCGTTCAGGGCTATGGGACGGATCAAGAACTAATCACTCTGCGCCATAAAGTCTGGCAATATTCTCCAGATTTAGTGCTCTTAGCTTTTCTTCCTGGCAACGATATCATTAATAATTCAAAAAAACTTGAATTTTCTCAACGTAAGCCATTTTTCGTATATAAAAATGGCGAATTAGTTCTAGATAATTCAGGGCTGAACATTTCACAAAGACAACATAACTATTTAGAATTTTCATTTGTTGATTATCTTCCGACTTCGTTGGTCAATAATTCACGCATTTTGCGGTTAGTCAGACAAATTGATTTAAATAATAAGAAACGTCTAGTTGAGACGATAGACAGAAAGCGCTCAGGTCATAACTTTCAAGAACCTATCGATCCAGTATGGAAAGAGGCTTGGCAAGTAACAGAAGGATTAATTACACTAATGAATCGGGAAGTCAAGACCCAAAAAGCAGATTTTATGATTTTGATTGTCAGTTCGGGAGTTCAAGTCAATCCTGAGCCTATGATGCGTCAAAGCTATGTGAAACGATTTAGGATTAACGACTTGTATTATCCTAATCAGAGGATCAAAGCCCTTGGCGATCGCCTCAATATTACGACATTGGATACAGTCCCGCGATTGCGAGAGTATGCAGAAAAAAATAAAACTTGCGTACATGGCTTTCCCAATGCTATGCGCTGTGACGGTCATTGGAATAGTCAAGGTCATGAACAGGTTGCTCAACTTATGGCACAAAACTTATGCGATCGGTTCAAAGCAGAAGGTAAGAATTCCACCAACAATAACGCCCTAGTCAAGCAAAAGTAATATGATTCTTCTCACCTAAATAATAAAATTCTTAATAATTGTAGATCATTGATATAGCCATTGATGAGGATGGGGCAAAATCGTAATACTATCTGTTTTTAAACAGAAGTGCGATCGCCCTTTCTCAACTTCTTCAACAACTCCGGTGTCACCAACCCTTGCGGAAAAAATATCGTCCCTACGACAATCAGCAACCCAAAAATAATTAACCGTCCATCCCGCAGAAATTGCGCCAGCCAAACCGGCAATCCTTGAATAGTAGCCATCCCCCTCAAAACCTCCGGCAAAGCAGTAAAAATCATCCCACCCAAAACCGACCCGACAAAAGTTCTACTACCACCAATCAACACAAAAGTTAAGTAAATAATACTAGCATCAAAAGTACCTTGACGGGCGTTCCAAGTATTGAGGAAATGCGCGCTAACCGCACCGACAACCCCTGCTAAAATAGCGCCCAATGTAAAAGCCAGAACCTTATAAAAAGTCGGGTTAATGCCGATCGCATCAGCCGCCAACTCATCAGCCCGAATCGCCGCAAAAGCCCGTCCCACCCGGATGCGTTCCAGTCGGTACAGAATCGCCATACTTACCAGCAGCAAAGGCAGTACAATCCATAAATACTCGATCGACGTTGCAAACGGTTGCGGAATTCCAAAAATCCCCACAGCCCCGCCAGTAATATCCAGATTCAGGGATAAAACCCGCAGAATTTCCACAAAAGCAATAGTGGCGAGCGCCAAATAAATCCCCCTCAACCGCAACGCCGGAATACCCACCAAAATACCCAGCAACCCCGAAACAGCCCCTGCAATTATCATCTCCAATAACAGCAACGGCAGCGGAAATAAGCCACCCGTCGTTTGAAACACCGTCGTAGACAAAATCGCCGCAATATACCCGCCCAAAGCATAAAAACCGGGGCTAGCCAGAGACAACTGCCCACTCATCAAAGGCAAATATAACGACAATCCCAACATTGCACCCAGCAACATCAAGACAATCAGAAACCCGTAAGTAGTAAAAAATACAGCCATGATTTTATTTTAAATAATAAACATACTTAAATACCAACTTTATCTCCAATGTAGTCCTATCATAATCATTTATTTCTCTCTTCTCTTTCTCTGCGTTCTCTGCGTGCTCTGCGGTTAAATCATTCCGATCTAATTAGTTTCTGTAGGGGCAATCCCCCGTGGTTGCCCCAATTTTAATCGCCGCATCATCTTACACCTTTTCAATCAAACGCCGCCCAAACAAACCCTGCGGCCTAACCAACAACATCACAAACAAGATCGCAAAAGCCACAGCATCCTTATAAGCCGAAAAATCACCAGGAACAAAAGCCTCCACCAAACCAATTATAAACCCACCAAAAACAGCCCCAGGAATACTCCCCAAGCCGCCAAGCACAATCACAGCCAAACCCTTCAAACCAAAAGCAATTCCAAAATATGGCCCAGCAATACTCACACTAGAACCCACCAAACCCCCCGCCAAACCAGCTAGAAAACTGCTCACAAAAAACGTCAAAACAATATATCTATCAGTATTAATCCCTAACAAACTAGAAGTAGTCGCATCTTCTGCCACCGCCTGCATTGCTTTACCAAATTTGGTAAAATTTATCAAGTAAGTTAGCAGGCTAACAATCGCCACAGCTACCCCAAAAATCACTATTTGCACAGTGCGAATCGGAATCTGTCTATCCGCCGTACCAAAGTTAATAGCTGCTGGCAAATTACCGTAAGTATTAGCTGGAAAAGTGTAAATTTCCGCCCCTACAAGATATTGAATGATATTGGCGATCGCCACTGCCGCCCCCAAACTAGAAACAACTGTCAGCAAAGGATCTGAGTTTCTGCGGCGTAAAGGCAAAAAAGCAACTCTTTCCACAATTACTCCCACCAAACCAGCCAGCGTACTACCCAAAATTAGCGCCACAGCAAAAGGCAATTGTACGGGAATTCTCGCATTAGCTAACAACCCGTTAAAACCGAAAGCGCCCCCCATCAGCGTATAGGTGAAATAAGCACCCACAGTAAAGACTGCACCGTGAGCAAAATTAATAATTCCTAGAATAGAAAACACCAGTGTGTATCCCAGTGCAAAAATAGCATACACGCTGCCGATCGACAAACCATTCAAAAATTGTTGCAGAAACAGAGTTAAATCCATCGCCCGTCACGAATTACGCATCAATATTAAATCCAGTAGCATTGGAATTATATAGTGCGAGCGTCCCCGAAGAGCGATCGACTTCGCTTGGGGGGGACGATCGCACTATCAATGATTAAAATATATAATTCCGATGCTATCGGAAACGATATCAATATTAAATCATTCACCGATAGACAAACTAAAAATCTTCCTTCTATCCGTTACATCCGTTGCCGAACTTCCCTGTTGATTCATTTCAAAAACTCAAATCTACCATTATTTCCATCCGCCTCCATTTTAATCCGTGCCACATAAAAGTCTTTCTGATTGATTTCACCTTCCGGCGTAAAAGAAATTTCCCCTAAAGGCGTATCGTACTTACCTATCAACAACTTCTGATTCAGCTTTGTCCGCAATTGGGCTAAAGGCGTTTCACTAATCTTAGACTGAGCATTAATTGCCTTTAATGACTCAACAAAAACTTGTACCCCAGTAAAAGCTTGAGCGCTAAACTGAGGCGGTTCTTTCTTAAATTGGGCGCGATAAGCGTCGCGGAAAGCCTTATTAACTTCATTCTGATATTCCGGGCTGTATGCTTGGGCAATCAAAACCCCATCGCAAAGAGCCTTGCAAACGGTAAATACGTTGGAAGTATTCAGACCGTTGCCCCCAATAATAACGCCTTTGTAGCCTAACTCCCGCAACTGCTTAATTAAATTGCCTCCGTCTGCCGCCAACCCGGAAATAATTATCAAATCGGGCTTGACATTGATGGCATTAGTGGCTTGAGATTGGAAATCTGTATCAGTAGTCAAGAATTTTTGGACTGTTGCCAATTCCAGTCCCATCTCTTTAACTGTTTTCTGGAAAGTTTCAGTCTCAGATTTGCTAAAAGCATCATTCTGAGCAAAAAACACGGCTACTTTCTTGATATTGGGATTTTGCTTGAGGGCGGCTTTAACTGCGTTAGGTGCTACCACGGCGACGGGTGCGGAGACTCTGGCGACATAATCGCCAATCTGGGGAATACCTTTAGCTGTGTTGGAGGGTGCGAGCACGGGTACTTGGGCGCGATCGGCGATCGGATCTGCACCAAAAGCCTGTTGCGATAGAGTTGGGCCCACAATACCCACCACTTTATCCTGATTGATCAAAGTATTAAAAGCATTGATCGCCCCCTGTTCGTCTCCACCCGTATCTTGTAACACCACTCTAATCGGCGTCCCATCTACACCGCCGCGATCGTTGAAATACTTTTCAGCAATTTTCGCCCCTGCCACCTGTTCCTGGCCAAGTAAGGCGACATTGCTGGTTTGCGCCACCCCAACTCCAACGAGAATAGCGGCTGAGTTCGCCGCACCCGCACCCTGTGGCGAAGTTGCTGGAGATGGCGAAGTAGCTGTAGATACTGTTGTGGAGGTCTGAGGAGTGTTGGTCTGACTGCAACCAATCAGCAGTGAAGCGCAGGTAACGAATAAGGCACTAGGACGAGTAGTAGGGTTTTTCATGGGCGATCGAACATATATATATATAGAACATCTGTCTGTACAGATATTCTACCCATTGGCGGAAGAGTCCCCTGAAAAAACCTTACTAATACCGATCAAAAGAAGCGATATCCCGAGAACCAGAGCCCGGTAATAGTAGAATTGATTTGACTCAGCAGTGGAAAGACTTGCTGCGTATAGCTTTCAAGATTATCAAAAAACTTTGCAAAAAAGCTTGACAACTCAG
>NZ_JAUBPP010000061.1:0-1433 GCF_036700765.1 Microcoleus sp. S1D4 | reverse complement strand
TCAGACAGTAGAGATATTACTGAATCTAATAGAGCAATTACAATTAAAAGTCAAAGACTTGGAGTCAGAGAATCAACGGTTGAAAGATGAAAACAACCGATTGAAGGGAGAACAAGGAAAACCAGACATCAAAGCTAACTCCAAAGGATTCAAAAGTCAGCACTCATCAGAAAAAGAACGAAAAACGCCAAAAAAGCACAAAAAAGGCAGTAAGAACGCGACGATTAAAATAGATCGAGAAGAAATACTAGAATATCCGAAAGACCAACTGCCGGCAGATGCAAAATTCAAAGGATACGAACAAGTAATCATTCAAGATATCAGCTTGGCAACCGACAACATATTGTTCCGCAAACAGAAATATTATTCACCCTCAGTCGGAAAAACTTATGTAGCAGAATTACCATTAGGCTACGAAGGAGAATTTGGACCAGGAATAAAAGCCTTAATCATCAGTTTATACTATGGGGGTAATATGACGATGCGGCAAACTACTAGATTTTTTAGCCGATTTAGGTATTTCCATCTCAGCCGGTTATTTATCCAACCTGTTAATCAAAAACCACTCCAGTTTTGAAACCGAGAAAAAAGAAGTTTATGATTCAGGACTAGCGAGTAGTCTGCAGGCAACACTTCGACCAAACAGGTGCGCGTGTAGGTGGAGTCAACCATACCACTAATATCATCTGCAACCCTTTATATACAGTATACTTTACAACAGCTAATAAAGATAGACTGACGGTACTGAAAGGATTACAGCCCGGACGAGAACTAGAATTGATGCTGAATCCACTCACATTCTCACGAATTCAGGACTTCAAAATCCCGATTAAATGGCAGAATGTTCTCAAGCTATTACCTCAAGAAACCGTGTTGAGTGAGTCACAGTTTAATCACCTACTGAATAATTATCTACCCAAACTGGGTGTTCAGCAACTGACCCGCATTAGGGAAGCAGCAGCTATTGGTTTCTATCATCAGCAAACTGATTGCCCAGTCGTACAAACTCTTTGTTGTGATGATGCCCCCCAATTCAAGTTAATCACTGCCGATCGAGCGTTATGTTGGGTACAGGAGGGAAGACATTACAAAAAGTTAAGCCCAGTATTCGCTTGCCATCAAGTAATTTTAGGGAAATTTATCGAAGATTTTTGGGATTATTATCGGGAATTATTAGCTTATAAAGATGCTCCCAGTCCCGAAGCTGCACTGCTTTTAAGGTCTAAATTTCGGCGGCTTTTTGAAACTCCAAGCGGCTATGAATTGTTGGAGGAACGCAAACAATTAACTGCTGCCAAAGTATCGGAGTTGCTCAGGGTTTTAGAGCATCCTGAATTACCTCTGCACAATAATCCGGCTGAGTTAGCTGCCAGAACTATGGTGCAGCGACGTAATATTAGCTATGCAACTCAGACAATTGAGGGTACTCAAGC
>NZ_JAUBPP010000033.1:0-50274 GCF_036700765.1 Microcoleus sp. S1D4 | reverse complement strand
GCTTGGATGGCTCCGATCGACCAACCTCACGAAAACTTCATGTTCCCAGAAGAAGTTCTTCCTCGCGGTAACGCACTGTAATCAGCGCTAGTTATCAAAAAAGTCAACATTCTCAAAGGATTAAGATAAAGCAATTTAGGTTTTATCCTCAATGTTGAAAAAGCTCCCACCGATTGGTGGGAGCTTTTTTGTTTCGCTTTTTTTGTTTCAAAGCCGCGCATTTCCCGCTTGACACCGAACCCAACAGCCGAGCAATCCGTTCAAAAGCTCGATCGTCCGCTAGCAACTCGAAGAGCGAGCGAAAACCTCGCAGCAGCAGTAATTTGCCCAAAGCTGGCAAAAATATCAATTTGAATTCCCCCAGTTCTAATTCCTTGTGTTATTATAGTAATTGTGATTGCTGGAATGATACTCAGAACGCAGGTTCTTTCAGTAACGCTGGCAATAGCTAGCGCACAAATCCTGACACCAAATCTTGTATTTGGGTCAGGTGCGTTCAAATATAAACCATTTAGTAAAACTTGGAGGTGATGCCCATGATAGAAAGTAGTAAACGCATGGGTCATCAGATTGGAAACTACCGGCTGTGCGCCGGGGCCGCTCACTAGCAGTCAGCCGTCGTTTCCAACGGGAAACGAATTCCACGGGGAACCAGGCTGAGCTAGGGATTCTCCCGGCAGTCAGGTTCTAATCTGAAGACCCGCTAGACCGCTCTCATAAATAGTGTTACATCTTGAGTATTAAAACTTGAGCCTCAACACTATTTTTGAGAGCGGATAGTTTTTTGTAGGATTTTCCGCAGGTGGGCTGTGAATATGCCACACTCATCCCAAAATACCAAAAAAAATATGGCTGACCTACTTAACAATACGGAAATTCAAGAGCGCGCTAGTCAATTGTCAGGCTGGACAGTTGAAGGCAAGCAACTGCAATGTACCCGTTTATTTAAAGATTTTATCGAAGCGATCGCCTTTGTAAATAAATTGGTCGCCCCCTCAGAAGCCGCAGGACATCACCCAGATATCAAAATTTCCTACAACAAAGTTACAGTTAACTTGACAACTCACGATGCCGGAGGGTTAACTGAAAAAGACTTTGCGCTAGCCCAAGAAATTTCTACGCTACATTAAAACAGTTCCGCTTTGTGCGACAGGAGCCGCTGCATCTAGCGACAGTCCACAATCGCCACAAGCTCGCCAATAAAAAAATCGACTCTGGGTTAAAATCGGGTGTGAGAAAGTCGAGATGCAAAAAGTCCAATGTTTGACACTCCCCAGCCTAAAGGCGTGGGGATTCTTAATTCATCGACTAACCTTTAAGCGCTATGTCCTTTCGGCAATTCTTAAACTTTTCAACCGTACAAAAGTACCAATTGACGAGCCTAACTCACAGCAACCCCAGAGGGTCTATCTCCACTCATGGTACTAGGATATTAACCTAGAGTTCGGGTATGCCCTACCCTACTTAACAAATAAACTACATTATTTGTTTTCTGGTAAAGAGAATGTGTTAATTCTCTAGCTATTTTAAGAGTTTTCGCTGCTCTGTGTCCAACAATTTGTGCCTGAAAGTGTGTCTTAACTGTTTCACGATGGCAAAGGAGTTTAACCTTGACTATTGTAGTATACTACAAATACAAGCAAGTTTTGGATTTTTAGAAATAGATTTAAGAAATTAAAGCCGTCCTAGAAGAACGGGGTTTTAAACCCAATCTCCCGATAAAAGGCTGTTCGCCATCCTCCGACCATGATCGTATTTGAAAAGCCAGAGTTATTGAACGAGTCTGCTGAAAGAACCGAGCTGATAGAAAAGCTTCTGGATATTGGCGCTGCTCTGTCGAGCGCTCAAGATTTAGGCGGTTTGTTAAATTTAATTTTATCCAAAAGTAGGGAAATTACCAACAGCGATGCGGGCAGCGTTTACTTAGTAGACCGCAGCGACGAACAACCTAAGCTGCTGTTCAAGGTAGCCCAAAACGCTTCTAAACCGAGCCTGTCGTTTAAGGAGTTTGCGCTGCCGCTGACAGACAAAAGTTTGGCAGGTTACGTAGCAATTACAGGTCAAAGTTTGAACCTGTCGGATGCCTACGACTTACCCCCAGCCGTACCTTACCAGCTAGATACCAGTTTTGACAGGGATATTAATTACCGCACTTGCTCGGTAATGGTGTTACCGATGCAAAACAGAGAAGGCGAGACAATCGGCATACTGCAACTGATCAATCGCAAAACAAAGGCAGATGCGGTGCTGACAGCCGAGAATGCCTGGGAATCGACGCAGCAGTATTCTTTGTGGGAAGAAAGAATAGTTCGCTCGCTCGCATCTCAAGCAGCAATCTCGATCGAGCGCAATCATCTCCAAGAAAGTATAGAACATTTGTTCGAGGGCTTCGTCAAAGCCAGCGTGCAAGTCATAGAAGCCAGAGACCCCTGTACCTACGGCCATTCAGAACGAGTAGCAGCCCTGACAGTGCGCCTGTCAGAAGAAGTAAACGCCGTCAGCAACGGATGGCTGCGCTCCGTCTACTTTAACAACCGCCAAATTCAAGAAATTCGCTACGCAGCCTTGCTGCACGATTTTGGTAAAATCGGAGTGCCCGAAGCAGTTTTGACCAAACAGAAAAAGCTCTACCCCGCACAGCTAGAAATCATCCGCCACCGCTTTGGCTTAGCTCAGCGGACAATGGAAATGGAATGCGTCCAGTCTAAATATAAATATTTGCTAGAGCATTCAGCCTACCCAAAACATCCCAGCGAAGAGCCAGAGTGCGTTCAATGCCAGCAAATAGAAAAGCTAGACACTAAACTAGCAGAAGCAAAAACCAGATTGGCTCAATATTGGGAAATTCTGATCGAAGCCAACGAACCTCACATTTTGGCAGAAGAACCCTTAGCTCAACTGCGAGAAATTGCTGGGCAAACTTATAAAGATATCGACGGGGCAGTTAAACCCCTGCTGACTCCCGACGAGATCGTGCAATTGATGGTGTCGAGGGGCAACCTGACAGCGGAAGAACGATCGGCAATAGAATCTCACGTAACTCACACTTACGAATTTCTCAGCCAAATTCCGTGGACAAAAGATTTAAAAAATGTTCCCCAAATCGCCTACGGACACCATGAAAAACTCGACGGTACCGGCTATCCGCGAGGACTGAAAAACTCTGAAATCCCGATTCAGGCGCAATTAATGACGATCGCGGATATTTACGACGCCCTGACAGCGGGCGATCGTCCCTACAAACGAGCTCTGCAGACAGAGGCAGCGATGAAAATTTTGTGGCAAGAAGCAGCTCACAACAAAATCAACGCCGATTTGTTAGAATTGTTCGATTGCCGCCAAGTCTTTAGCGTCCTCGGACACAGCTTGGATGGTAAAGTCGAATCAGCCTAGACGATTCGGGCGTGCTGTGCTAAAAAAGTACAGAGGCGATCGGGCTTTTGGATGCAAGCAGTCAAATCAATCGACAGCCTAAGTCTTGTCAGGTTTTGAGGCAGTCGATGGCAGGGTAAAAAATACGCCCTCAGCAGCAGCCGATCGCATCCATACACTCAGTCAGACCAAAAGAATCAAAAGAAAAAGTGAATTTTAGGTCTTTTTTTGCAGTATGCTAGTGGAGCAACTACTGACGGCATAGAAGACTAGAAAAGTTTCTCTGTAATCGGTGTGAGGATGAGAGTGAATATGTCGAAATTTTTGTGGAGTTACCTATTAATCAGCCCAGCAGTCTTAGGAGCTACCCTAGTAGTTTCTTCGAGCGCGATGGCAGCAAACGCTCAGCCCGGTGCTGATGCGCTCAAGCCTCAAGCTGCCAAAGCTGAAACTGCTGAAACCTCGGAAGCGAAAGTTAATGCTGTAGCAGCGGTTGACGAAACTACTGCAGCAGCCGATCGAATCGCAGAAAATTCCCCAGCCGCTGGCATCGAAACAGAGCCAGCGATTGCAGCTTCAGGCACGGCTGCAACAGAAAGCGCGATCGCCACAGCCAACACAGCCCCCGCAGCGGAAAATCCCGAAGCGGCAGCACCAAAACCTGCAACTGAATCTCTAGCAGCAGTTGAGCCCACAGTCGCTCAACCGGTAGAAAATTCAGCGGCTGCGAAACTAGAAAATCCAGCCCCGACAGCTACGGCTATCCCAGAGATACTCGGTGCAGTTCAATTAGAAACTACCGCCCCGGCAGCGGGAGCCCCGGCAGAACCAACAGCGGCAGCGCCAGCAGAACAAACAGCACAGGCTGAACCTGTAGCCCAAACAGCACAGGCTGAACCTGTAGCCCAAACTGTCGCACCAGAAGCTCAAAACCCAGCCGCCACATTAGAGCAGCTCAATCAGTACAGCAGCGAAGGTGCAGCAGGTGGCGAAACTCAAGGTCAAGTCACCTCAGTATCTCAACTTTCTGACGTGCGACCTACAGACTGGGCATTCCAAGCACTGCAATCCCTAGTCGAGCGCTACGGCTGTATTGCCGGGTATCCCGACGGCACATTCCGCGGCAACCGGGCAATGACCCGCTACGAATTCGCAGCCGGTTTAAACGCTTGCTTAGACAAGGTTAGCGAGCTGATCAGAGCAGGCAGCGGCAACTTAGCCACGAAAGATGACTTGGCAGCCCTCCAACGGCTCCAAGAAGAATTTGCAGCAGAACTGGCAACCCTGCGCGGCCGCGTCGATGCTCTCGAATCTCGGACATCCGAACTCGAAGCCAACCAATTCTCAACTACTACCAAGCTGACTGGGGAAGCAATTTTTGCCCTCAGCGACGACTTTGGTGGCAACGATGGCTTGTTTGGCAGAGGCAATGACAGGATCGTCGGCAAGGGTAACAATGAGACCGTCTTCCAACAGCGGGTACGTCTCAACTTAAATACCAGCTTTACCGGCAGAGACTTGTTACTTACCAGACTTCAAGTCGGCAACGGTCAAAGATTTAACCTTGGGGCTACCAGCGAAGGCACTCAAACTTGGAACGTAGTCGGCAGAACCGACAACGTTGTTGCCCTAGACAGCTTGTTATACAAGTTTCCTGTAGGTCAAAACCTGAACGTTACCCTGGCAGCTAACGCTGGCGTTTGGGACGACATTATGCCGACTGTCAACCCTTACTTTGAAGACTATGACGGTGGCAACGGCTCCCTGAGCGCCTTCGGACAGCGCAACCCGATTTACCGCTTGGGTGGCGGTGCGGGTATCGGCTTTGACTATGCCTTCGGTGGCAGAGGCTTGCTGGGCGGCGTGTTCGGCCCGACTTCTCTGTCCTTCGGCTATTTGGCCTCAAGTGCAGCCAGTCCTGCTAAGGGTTCAGGCTTGTTCAACGGCGACTACGCGGCGATGGGCCAGTTGACTTTTACCCCCGGACGCAACTTGCAAGTTGCTTTCAACTACAACCACGGTTACTTTAGCCGAGGTAACTTCGGGTTTGACAATGCTTTGGGAAGCGGCCCCGATAATCTCGGCGGTTTCACTGGTACCGGTGTGGCTAATTCCCTCAACGGTTTGAGCGACGGCTTCCCCGGTTTCCGGGCTCGCAAAGTGGTCAGCAACTCCTACGGCGCTCAGGCTTCTTTCCGTCTCAGCCCGAGATTTATAATTGGCGGCTGGGGTGGTTTAACGAATGCTCGCATTCTCGGCATCGGCGATGCGAAAATTTGGAACTATGCTGTCACCTTGGCTTTGCCTGATTTAGGAAAAGAAGGCAACTTGCTGGGCTTTGTGGTAGGTCGCGAGCCTTACTTGGATAAACTTGATGCTCCCGGCAATTTGGATAACTTCAGAAATGACCAGTCGTGGCACTTTGAAGGCTTCTACAAGCTCAAGGTTTCCGATAACATTGCTGTGACTCCGGGCGTCATTTGGATTACTAACCCCAATCAAAACGATCGCAACGATGACATCATTATTGGTACTCTGAGAACTACTTTTACGTTCTAAGAGCGGGTGAAAGAAAGGCAGGACGGGTCAAACTCTCTCTGCTAATTCTAGCCAAATTTAGCCCTGCTTCCGGCAGGGCTTTTTTGTGCGCGAGACTAATTTGGGGCCCGCAAGCAATTGAAAATTAAACGAGCAATTGCATAAATCACGGGATCGATCCTTTAACCGCAGATGTAAGGTAGATAAACGCAGATGGACGCAGATAATTTGCTGATCGGAGAGCGAATGAAAACAATGCAAGTCTCCGATCATTCCTCGACTCTAATATCATGTGCGGTCGATTGACATATCTCAAATTGGATCGCGCGTGGGGAATGCGAGTCCGCAATCAGGGAGCGTACTCGCATTCCCCACTACGAAGGGTTTTTGTTATGGTAATCGACCAGACATTAGATGAAACCCGGTTTGTTGAGAGAAGATTGTAGAAATTTATGAAAGTCGATTAAGTTCAGTGGAAAACCGGAGTATAATAACAATTGAGGAATTAAAATTTTGAACTCAACATTGAGGAAAATTTTAAGATCGGACTTCGGAGTCTAGAATTCAGGTATTTGAAGCAATATGGTAGAACTCTCCTGTAAAAGCGAATACGCAATCTTAGCTTTGCTAGAGCTTGCCGATTGCTACGACGAGGGCGAACCCCTGCAAATTCGCCAGATAGCGGCTCAGCAAAATATTCCCGATCGATATTTAGAACAGTTACTGGCTACAATGAGACGCTGCGGGCTGATTCGCAGCCAGCGAGGTGCTAAGGGCGGTTATATCTTGGCGAGGGAACCGTGGAAAATTACACTGCTGGAAATTATTAACTGTCTCGAAGGCTCAGAATTAGATCGCTCCCAAAAAGACTCGCCGGCTCAAACGGTAGAAAGTGCTGTAATTTGGGAAGTTTGGCAAGAAGCGCGATCGACTGCCAACTCGGTTTTGCAAAAATATACGCTACAGGATCTGTGCGAAAAGCGCAATGGCAGGCGGCAGCTCGATATTATGTATTACATCTAGTTACTATTGCCAACGAGCAATTAACAATTTACTCTCAACAAACAGACAAAGATTATGCGTATTGCTGGCGACATTACAGAATTGGTCGGACACACACCCCTGGTGCAACTCAACCGCATTCCCCAAGCCGAAGGCTGCTTGGCTCGAATCGTGGTCAAACTCGAAGGCATGAATCCGGCAGCATCGGTAAAAGACCGGATTGGTGTCAGTATGGTCAATCAAGCCGAGGCCGAAGGGCTGATTACTCCAGGAAAAACGGTTTTAGTAGAACCGACTTCTGGCAATACCGGAATTGCTTTGGCAATGGTGGCGGCGGCAAAGGGCTACCAGTTGATTTTGACAATGCCGGATACGATGAGCACGGAACGCCGATCGATGCTGCGAGCTTACGGAGCCCAACTAGAACTGACTCCCGGCATTGAGGGCATGAGTGGCTGCATCCGCCGCGCTCAAGAAATTGTGGACAAAACTCCCGATGCGTATATGTTGCAGCAGTTTCGGAATCCAGCCAACCCGGAGGTTCACCGTTCGACAACGGCTGAGGAAATTTGGGCAGATACCGACGGTGAGGTGGATTTCCTGATTTCTGGAGTCGGCACTGGTGGCACGATTACGGGTGTTGCAGAGGTACTCAAGTCGCGGAAACCCGAGTTTAAGGCGATCGCCGTTGAGCCGGCCAACAGTCAGGTACTGTCGGGCGGAAAGCCAGGGCCTCACAAAATTCAAGGTATTGGTGCGGGTTTTGTGCCACCAGTGCTGAATGTGGAGGCGATCGACGAGGTGATAATTGTTACCGATGACGAGGCGATCGCCTACGGGCGTCGCTTAGCCAGAGAAGAAGGACTTTTGTCGGGTATTTCCAGCGGTGCGGCACTCTGTGCGGCCTTAAAAGTCGGCAAGCGTCCAGAAAATGCCGGGAAATTGATTGTGATGATTCAGCCTAGCTTTGGCGAACGCTATCTGAGCACTCCCTTGTTCCAAGATCCAGAACTCAATCTAGCGGTGGCTGTCAACTAAATCAGCTTCCGGCGCAAGTCGCAGCAACTTTTAGCAGGGCGTAGAGTTTACGCCCTGCTGTTGTTTGTAGTGAGGAATGCAAGTCCTGATTAATATCAAATTTGCAGAAAGAATATTGTCGGCAATCGCAATTGTGCCAGCCAGAGGAATGCAAGTCCTGTTTAACTCAAATCCGTCAAGAGAAGACCAAAGTCGGATGCTGCGAACTTTTTCAAGACTCAATATTTTTATAAAATGGATTTATAATAATTTGAAAACAAAAGTTTTTTACCGACAACTTTTGACATTCATATCAAATAAATAACTAATACTTTAGCAAAAAATGATATTTTTGTCAAGAACTTTTTCGCAGATTATCTAGATTTCAAGGAAATAAGAGCGTGTCTTCCGTTAGCAATCACTACAAAACCCTAAAAATTAGCCCAACAGCAACACAAGCCGAGATTAAACAAGCATACCGCCGTTTAGTCAAACTATTTCATCCAGATAGCCAGAGTAAAATAGCCGGTCACGAAGAAATTATCCGTCTCAATGCAGCCTATGAAATATTAGGAGATGCCAAGCAAAGACAATCCTACGATCGCCAAATTTCCCCAGAAAGCGAAGAATTGCGATCGCCCAGCGCGTCCAACTTCAGCCGCCAGCGACAACAAACAGCGCGGGATGCCGACGAACAAATGGAACAGTGGCTGATTAAAGTATATAAACCAGTCAATAGAATGCTCAACAACATTTTGAAGCCGCTGAAAAAGGAAATAAACGAATTGTCAGCAGATCCGTTCGATGACGAACTGATAGAAAAGTTTCAAGCCTATATCGATACCAGCCGCGAATTTCTTGAAAAAGCTCATAACAGTCTTAGATCGATGCCCAATCCATCTAATCTAGCCGGAGTAGCCGCCCATCTCTACTATTGTATCAATCAAGTCGGCGATGGCATAGAAGAATTGTATTTATTTACCCTCAATTATGACGATCGCCACTTGCACACAGGTCAAGAACTGTTTAGAATTGCCTCTAAACTACGACGGGAAGCACAGGATGAATTAAAAATGAGAACTTAGTTAGTTGAAGGAGAGGGGGAGAATGGGAGAGGGGGAGAATGGAAGAGGGGGAGAGGGGGAGAATGGGAGAGAGAGGGGAGAGGGGGAGAATGGGAGAGAGAGGGGAGAGGGGGAGAGGGGGAGAGAGAGGGGAGAGGGGGAGAGGGGGAGAATGGGAGAGAGAGGGAGAGGGGGAGAATTGCCCAATTCCCAATTCCCAATTCCCAATTCCCAATTCCCAATTCCCAATTCCCCATGACTAATGATTAATGACTAATGACTAATGACTACTGACTAATGACTACTGACTAATGACTACTGACTAATGACTACTAAATCCCAAAAAGAACTTGAATTCGTTTCCTAATTTTAATAAAAGGAGCTTGTTCTAGAGAATCACCATATAACAATCCCAAATCTCTCAAAGCTTGCTGGCGTTCCGACAATTTTTGAGCAATCTGATCTGCTAAATTCGGCTGTTCAATTAAAAGTTTTTGCAAGTCGTGGCGTTCCACAACAAACAAAATTGAATCTTCGCTAGTTTTAACAGTCGCCGTTCTCGGAGTTCCCAACAGCAAAGAAATTTCCCCAAAAAACTCGCCCTCGTGAAGCGTCGCAATATACTGATCTGTTTTTTGAGAAAGAACTTCTACAGCCCCGGAAAGAATAATATAAAAAGAATCGCCAGGGGCATTTTCTTTACAGACAATCTGTCCCGCTGGAAACATTTGTCGGTAGCCATATTCAATTAACTGTCGCAGTTCTAAATCCGTACACTGTTCAAAATAAGTAACTCGCCGCAACAAGTCTCGCAGAGTCCAATTATTAGGTGCTTTACCAGGGGTGATATGTTCAGAGATGCTGGAATTAGATTTGAGTTCGGCTGAATTTTTAGTATTTTGCGGAACAACTTTTCCATTGGAATTATCGTCTTTGTCGTGGTGAAAAGCTTGAGTTAACTCGTGGGGATTTCGCAGCCATAAATCGTGCTGGGGAAAGGGGATTTCGATATTTCGGTGGCGCAATTCGTAATCTATTAAAAAATTGATTGCACTTATAATGGCATCGCTTTCCTGTGGCTGGTCAATCCAAACTAAAAGTTCAAAATTTAAAGCATTGTCTCCAAAACCGCTAAACCATACTTTAGGAGAAGGATGGGACAAGACATTCGATGCCATCCGCGCCGCCACTAATAGCGCTTCGGTAACTATTACTGGGTCAGTGCCGTAAGCAACGCCGACGGGGATGTGAAGGCGGCATTTTGGGTCTCTATAACTCCAGTTAATAATGTTAGTTTCGACAAACCTGATGTTGGGTATTATTACAAATAGCCCATCAATTGTTTTGATAATTGTGGAGCGGATAGAAATATTTTCTACTGTTCCTAAGAGGCGGTCAATTTCAATAAAGTCTCCGACTCTAATTTGCTGCTCGAATAGCAGGGTGATACCGCTAATAAAATTGCTGGCAAGATTTTGCAACCCGAAGCCGAAACCAATGCCCACTACGCCAGCTAAGACGGTGAGAGAAGTGAGGTTGATGCCGGCAGCTTGCAGGACGAAAATACAGCCGAGAGTTGCTAAAATATAGCTAATGATGGTGGCAATTGATTCTCGGCTGCCGCGATCAAATCTCATCCGAACTAGGAGGCTGCGCTTGATTCCTTCGCTGACGATCCGAGCTACAATGAAGGCAAATATAGCTAAGATTATTATTTTGACGATCGCACTAACGGACAGATGAGTGTCGCCGATATAAAATAGCGGAGTGCCCATCGCAGCGGATAAATGTTGAAAAAAGCGATCGGCTCGTACAGTAATCCAATTCATGAAGATTTCGTCATTCGTAATTAGTTTTGCTCGCAACTGAACCGGAAACTGCTAACTATTGCAGAGCTTAGGCGAAAAATTATAAATGGGGAGTTCCCTCTGTTGCAAAAAGTACGCGCAGCGCAGCTATCCCTCGCGGGGCCAATCGAAAATGGGATAACCCATCCCTTAGCAACGGATGAGGAAAAACTGTTTTGTAGCAGTAGCAGTATTTTCTGTATTTTCTGCCCGATATCTGTGTTGTGGCGCACAATAAGCCATGCTACTCTCGCGGCGACTGGTTGGCAATATCTCGAAAATTGGTATAAATTCAAGTAAAGCACCCTCAAGTAATCGAAAAATTCCCGCAAAAATTAGTTTATCCTTAAGAAGTCAGTTCTTTACAGAACTTAACAAGCTTATCCTAATTGACTTTTATGCAGTGCATCATCAATCGTCGGGCACAGTTTTCGGCGAGTCATCGTTACTGGCTACCGGAGTTGAGCGAAGCCGAGAACTTTGAGCGGTTTGGCCCAACAGCCCGCGCACCGGGACACGGACACAATTACGTTCTTTACGTTTCCATGATAGGAAAACTCGACGAGTACGGCATGGTGCTCAACCTGTCTGATGTCAAACACGTCATCAAGCGGGAAGTTACCAAGGATCTCGATTTTTCCTACCTTAACGAAGCGTGGCCGGAATTTGAGCAGACTCTGCCAACTACCGAAAACATAGCACGGCAAATTTGGCTGCGGCTAGCTCCTCATTTGCCTGTGAACAAAATTCAATTGTTTGAACACCCGGAACTTTGGGCTGAATATTTAGGAAACGGCATGGAAGCTTATCTAACTCTGTCAACTCATTTTAGCGCCGCCCACCGGTTGGCTCGTCCCGATTTGAGCTTTGAAGAAAACTCGGAAATTTATGGCAAATGTGCTCGTCCTAACGGTCACGGTCACAACTATCATTTAGAAGTGACTGTGAAAGGGGAAATTGATCCGCGCACTGGCATGATTGCTGATTTGGGAGCTTTGCAAAAAGCTATTGACGATTATGTTGTGGAACCGTTCGATCATACTTTTTTAAATAAGGATATTTCCTATTTTGAGAAGGTTGTGCCGACGGCGGAAAATATTGCGGTTCGGATCGGGCAATTGTTGCGATCGCCCGTGAGGGAATTGGGCGCAGAGTTGCACAAGATCAAGCTGATTGAAAGTCCGAATAATAGCTGCGAAATTTTCGGTGCAGATTTAGATGCAGCGGATGTCGCGCGCCAGAAACCGTCAGCCGTTTTAGCTGGGGTTTAGAGTTAAAAATCGGGTTTTTTGGGGCGGTTTCACCCGGATTTGCAGCTAATTGTGCAGATTGGTGAAGCCGCCCCAACGATTAAATTGGACGATCGCATTTTTGGCAATTTACCGACAATTCGGGCGAGCGAAGTTGGTTGGGGCGGGACAAGTTTATAGATATTTTGGTTAGGAAGTTAAGATTTTGAGAAGGGGCGCATAAAAGGCTGTTGATGATTCCGAGGGCGATTTCAGCCGGATCGGGTACCAGAATAAATTCTTTCACCGAAGTTATAGAGCTACAATTATTGGCACTTTTCCTGACAAGTCAGACACAGCCCGTATTTTGGAGATAGTAGCATCATCGCCAGCATTCCTCATCTCAGTTATTGTAACTGCTGAGACTATGAGGTCGATCGCTGACAAACAAGCACTAATTTCTCCTAGGTGAGTTGACGTTTATGCGAGTCTCAAATGTAGCTCTCTTGACTCTGGCCGCCCTCGCATCCCAGAATGTAACAGCTAATACTAGCGCCGCTCCTGCTGCACCTCCCGCCTCTGGAGGGATACCGCAGGCCAGCAAATTTGTTGATGCCATAAATAATATCGCCTCCCGTCCGGCGGAGTCAATGAGCGCGCCGGAGACGATCGCCCACGAACAATTTTCCCCGCGAATTGCGGTAAAATCCCCTGCAGGTTTGCTAGTAGCCGCCGCCGGGCCGGAGTTATCTCCAGCAGTAAAAACCAAGGCGAATACTGCTGCTCAATCCGGCGATGAATTAACACAATCTTTACAAGAAACCTGGCTGGCTAAATTAATTGAAACCGGAGTTGAAAGCAATCCCCAAGTTCGCGACGCTTTCGATTTTCTTGCCCTGCGTACTGACAGTAATGCTGAATCGGGATATGGTTTTAATAACACCATAGCTCTGCTGAATATTTTGCTAATTCTTGGTACTATCTTTCCACCGGCGACACTTGCCTTTTTTTGGACGTTCCGGCGACTGGTAGTCAGACAGTTGGTTGCTGATGCCAATCAAAGATTGCAGGGCATTGGTATATTAGAATCAGAGCTAATCAATTCTAGTCAACTGACTCAAAAGTTGAGAGATGAATTAGAATCGCAACTGAGTGCAGCCAAACAATCCATTGATTTTTTAAGTAGAGAAACTGAACTTTCCAAATCTTCCGTCGAGCAAATTGAGACTCTCAAATCTCAATTTCTCATGCACCTCCAAGTTTTATTAACAGAAGTTTACGAGAAAAAATCTGAAATTGTTCAAGAAATATCCCAACTTCCTGCAGTTGTTGCCAAAGAAGCTGTCAAACTCGCACCTCAACCGCAGTTAAACAATTCGCAAAATTCGGAAACAGCACCTGGTAGCGCAGCAAATATGATTGCTGATGATTACATCAAGCAAGGTGAAGGGCTTTATTTTCAAGGCAATTATGATGAGGCAGTAGTCTGCTTTGAAAAAGCTATTTTAATGAATAAGAATGTGGATGAGGCTTGGTATTGGCGCGGAAATGTGTTAATAAAATTGCAGCGCTATGAAGAAGCGATCGCCTGTTACGACCAAGCAATATCGATGAAACCGGATTGTTGGGAAGCGTGGTATAATAAAGCGAATTTGCTGGCAAAATTGCAGAAGTATGAAGAGGCGATCGCCTGTTACGAGCAAGCAAGTGCCAGCGAGTCCTACACATACGCCTGTTGGCACAGCATAGCAGCTTTGTTGGGTAAACTGCGGCACTACGAAGAAGCGATCGCCAGTTACGATCGCGCCCTCGCCATCAAAACAACCGACAGCGAAATCTGGCACAATCGAGGCGCGATGCTGGGCAAAGTACAGCAAAACGCCGCAGCAGTTGATTCCTACGATCGCGCTCTTGCCCTCAATCCCAACAGATACGAAACTTGGTACAATCGAGGCAATGTGCTGTGGAGATTGCTCCGCTACATTGATGCTGTTGATTCTTACGATCGGGCTTTGGACATCCGAGCTGACAAATACGAAGTTTGGTACAATAAAGGCGCAGTGCTCGGAAAAATGCAGCGCTATCAAGAGGCGATCGCATCCTACGACAAAGCAATTGCCATTAAACCCCAGGATTTTGAAGCGTGGCACAACCGAGGTACAGTTTTCGAGAAACTCTCGCAATACGAAGCAGCAATTGCATCTTACTCCGAAGCAATTAAGCTTAATTCCGAGTGTTACGAAGCTTGGTTTGGTAAAGCCGAAGCCTTAGCAAAATTGCAGCGCCCAGAAGAAGCAGTTGCAGCTTACCAAAAGGCGATCGCGATCAAGCCAGAATCCTACGATGCTTGGCACCAAATGGGTACAGCTTTATCAGAATTAAAGCGTTACGAGGAAGCAATGGCAGCTTACGATCGTGCGATCGCCATCAAGCCCGAAAATGCCGAAGCTTGGCGCGATCGAGGTGCAATTGCCTCATAATTCAAGCAGGATTTAGAAGGATTTGTTACGAGCAAAAAAACAATCAAAACTCGCCACAATTCGATGAATTATTCGGCTATTTATATCAATACTCAAAACTATTGATACACCTAAATTATACGGAACAACTACTCGTTACTAGGCTCTGCCTGGTAACGCAGATGCTTTGGCTCTGCCTCCCTTTTCGCAGGCTAGGCTCTTCAAGACAGACATCGATTCCTAGGCTATTAACCAGTTATTGAAAATGATTTAGAATTGCTATAAGCGATCGCAGTTGCTCTTACATAATTTCCCCGGCTCTTCCAAATGAACCAGTTATTTTAATTAATTTAGGAGTGCTATAAATTTTAAAAAATCGTCCTGAAATCGGTTGAATCAATAGAAACATATAGGTTAGCTACTGGCACTTATCGCAATCCACAACGGGCCGAAATTGTGCAGCAAACAAGTATTAGTTTTAATGCAAATCTTTTGCAAACTTCGGGAACATTCATCGAACATTCTCCTTCTTCATTATTAACAGGACATCGAAGCGGAATACAGTTGCCAGAAATCGCAACAGCCTAAAATGTAGGGAGAGATTACCGTATAGGGACAAACAGCAGACTAAATCTTGACATAAATGTCCGGTTTTTTTCTGCAAATCAGTTAATTTAACAACCGCAATCTGACCCTGAAGAATCTCTACAGGTGCTTCTACCAAAAGCAAAAAAAATTAACCTGTGGAGTTAAAAAAAATGGCAAATATAACAGGAACTCTCGGCCCCGATGTGATACCGGGCCTTTTACCAGACGGTCGCGTAATTAGCCTGGGAAACTTACTGAGCGACGATACCATCAGCGGCCTTGACGGCAATGATGCAATCAATGCACTAGACGGAAACGATCTACTTTTCGGCGGCCCCGGCAACGATTTTGTTAACGGCAATGAAGGTAACGACAGCGTTTTTGGCGGCAAAGACGACGACCAAGTTTACGGTGGTAAAGGCAACGACTTAGTTAGAGGCGACATCGGCAATGACAGCGTTTTTGGCAACGACGGAAACGACAGTATGTTCGGTGGTAAAGACAATGACACGATGTTCGGCGGGAAAGGCAACGACTTGATCCTAGGCGACCTCGGCGACGATGTACTTTACGGCGACCTCGGTTCTGATACGATGAGCGGCGGTGGTGGAAATGACATTTTTGCGATCGGGCGAGTCGGCGACGGCAGGCCCACAGCCACCACCGGCGGCCCCGGAGTCTCCGATGCCGACATGATTACCGACTTCCAAGTTGCCGGCAACGATGTCATCCAACTGTTCGGCGGCCTGCAATTTAGCGATTTGCAATTCATCGACGGCACCGGTTCCAACGGCATCAGCATCGGCAACACCCTCGTTCGCGATACCGGCACCGGCGAGTATTTGGTCAACATCCAAGGTTTGACAGCAGCCCAACTGAGCGCGAACCCAGCTTGGTTCCAATCGGCTGGATTCCCGACACCAACGCCGACGCCGACACCGACGCCTGCACCGACACCGACACCTGCACCGACTCCTGCAAGTGTCTTCAGCTTTAGCACAAATAATTACTCTACTCCCGAAGGCAGTCCCGCTACAGTCACAGTGATTCGCACGGGCAATACTTCCGCTCCTGGAAGCATTAGTTTTGGTACTGTTGACGGTTCAGCACTTTCTACTGGCTCGGCTGCTGACTACACTGCTACTACAGGAACTCTGAACTTTTCGGCAGATCAAACTAGCGCGACTTTCACTGTCGCGACTCTGAACGATGCTATTACCGAAGGGCCAGAGACGGTGAATGTATTTCTCAACAGCGGTAATGTGGGTACTGTCAATCCAGCCACAGTGACGATTTTTGATGCTTCAACGTCGGTATCGCCGACTCCGACTCCGACTCCGACTCCTGCACCGACTCCAACGCCTGCGAGTATTTTCCAGTTTGACCAAGCAAGTTACACGGTTAGTGAAGGCGGTGTGGCGACGGTTAACGTTACTCGATCGGGCGGCACTGGTGCGGCGACAATCGGCTACGCTACTGTTGAC
This sequence comes from Microcoleus sp. S1D4, assembly GCF_036700765.1. Lineage (NCBI taxonomy): Bacteria > Bacillati > Cyanobacteriota > Cyanophyceae > Oscillatoriales > Microcoleaceae > Microcoleus > Microcoleus sp. S1D4. Next base: position 33,674 of record NZ_JAUBPP010000033.1, on the reverse strand, counting down.
GGTTCGGCAATTTCTAGCGGGACTGCACCTGATTACAGTGTGGCCGCTGGTTCGCTGAATTTTGCTCCGGGGCAAAATAGCGCTAGTTTCACGATTTCGGCTCTGAGCGACATGATTCTGGAATCGCCGGAAACGGTGAATTTGGTGCTCAGCGGCGGTAATGTGGGCAGCAATCCATCAATCTTGACGATTCAGGATGTGCCCCCTGTCCCGACTCCGACTCCGACTCCTTTTCCAACCCCGACTCCTTTTCCAACCCCGACTCCCGCCCCCACTCCGACGCCTGCTCCCACCCCGACTCCCGGTCAAAGCACGTTTTTCTTCAGTGCGGCTACTTACAGCGCTAATGAGGGTAGCACTGCTCCGGTGACAATCAATCGCGGTGGCGACCTTTCTGCGCCGGCTACGATTTTGTTCAGCACTGGCGACGGTACTGCTATGGCTGCGGGTTCTCAACCCGATTACACGGCTGTAGTTCAAGCGGTGAATTTTGCACCCGGACAAGCTAGCGCGCAAGTTCCGGTTCAAACTTTATTTGATAGCCTCACGGAGTCTACTGAGACGGTGAATTTGTTCTTGAGCGGCGGTAGTTTGGCGAGTCCTTCTGCAGCAGTTTTGTCGATCCTTGATACTACTGCTGTTCCTCCTACTTTCTTCTCTTACGGTTCGTCTCCGGGTTCTGTTTCTGACGGCGCTGCTGGCACTTTTACGATTAACCGCAGCGGCAATACTGGGGTTTCGGCTTCGATCGACTTTTTGATTGTTTCCCCCGGCGGCGGTCAACCTCTGAATAATGTAGACTTCAACATTGTCGGGCCCTATTCTCCGAATTCTTCTGGCGGTTCGGTGAACTTTAATCCCGGTCAAACGAGCGTCAGTCTGACGATTAATAACGCTCCTGGTTTGACTGCTGGGGTAGTGAATTTAGGTTTTGGCCCTGGTTCGATCGGCGCTCCGGCTTCCACTGCAATTACTCTGATTTAGGACTGTTAGTAGGGCGAGCAATTTTTGCTCTACTAATATGTTTCTTGGGTACAGTCAAACCCTTTTTGTTTAAGGTTTGTCTTCTAAATTTTTCCTCTTTTTGCCGCCCCGTTTGGGGCGGTTTTTTTTATGATAAATTTAGAGAAGCTGCAAATAAGGAGAATAGTTATGTCTGTTGAAATGCAAAGACGGCTATTTACAGTCCAAGAATATCACTTGATGAATGAGTGTGGTGTGTTTGGTGAAAATGAACGAGTCGAACTTATAGAAGGAGAAATTATCCAAATGGCAGCAATTGGTAGGCGTCACGCCGCCCGTGTCGATCGCCTTGCAGAGTTTTTTGGCGATCGGGTGCGAAAACGTGCTATTATCCGGGTGCAAAATCCGATTAGCCTTGGATCGGGATCTGAGCCTCAACCTGATATTACTTTAGTACAACGTCGCGCTGATTTTTACGAAGAATCGCTGCCAAATAGCGAGGATATTTTGCTGTTAGTTGAGGTTTCAGATAGCACGGTTAATTACGATCGCGATGTGAAAGTACCTAATTATTCACGTTCTGGGATTCAGGAAGTTTGGTTGTGGGATTTAGAGGCTAATTGTTTAGAAGTTTATCGCAACCCGACGGCAAATGGCTACATTTCAGTGCAAAAATTTGAGCGGGGAGAAACGGTTTCGCCCTTGGCTTTTCCCGACTTGGCAGTGAGTATTGATAGAATTTTGGGTTAGGGGGATGAGCTAGTATTAGTTGGAAGATGACTGGTAACAAAACTCAGCTTGAATTGACTGCGAAAAAAGGAGGAAATTTATGTCTGTTCAGATCCAAAGACGGCTATTTACAGTGCAAGAATATCACTTGATGAGTGAGGCTGGCGTATTTAGAGATAATGAACGAGTAGAACTTATCGAAGGAGAAATTATCCAAATGGCAGCAATTGGTAGGCGCCACGCCGCCCGTGTCGATCGCCTTGCACGAATGTTCAGCCACATTCCAGAGTCCCTAGTTATTTTTAGAGTGCAAAATCCTATTTGCCTTAATGATAACTCAGAACCGCAACCTGATATTGCTTTAGTGAAACCCCGCGCCGACTTTTATGAAGAATCGCTGCCAAATAGCGAGGATATTTTACTGTTGGTAGAGGTAGCAGATAGTACGGTTAATTATGACCGCGATGTGAAAGTACCGAATTATGCGCGATCGGGCATTCAGGAAGTTTGGTTGTGGGATCTTGAGGTTAATTGTTTAGAAGTTTACCGCGATGCGACGGCTGATGGCTACACTTCAATGCAAAAATTTGAGCGGGGAGAACAAGTTTCGCCGCTGGCGTTTCCTGAGTTTGTAGTGAGTATTGATTTAATCTTGGGTTAAAATAGCCCGCTTAAACTAACTGTTGAAAAAAGGAGAGAAGAATAGTTATGTGTGTTTAAAAACATTGCCTTAAGCATCTAAAAAAGAAGCGTCAATTATAAGTTAACGCTACTTTTATGAACACTTGCTATTCTAAATTTCCTAAATAATTGGACGCAATTTCTAATCTCCTCTTGACATTATCTTCGCTAGTAAGATTGCGTATTTTTTGAGCTACTCCACTAAAACTATCATTTTCCATCAGTGATTTATAGCGTTCTTCCAGTTGTTCAAAATTATTAATCTTGCCTTGTTCTAACCTGCGAGCAGTAACCACCATTACGGCTTCAAAGTAAGTAGGAATCAATAATTTTAGAGGCTTAAAAGCTTTGTTACCAAGACATTTATGGAGCAATTCAATCGTTGGGATAAATGCGTTTATTATTTGTTTTTTGGATTGGTGGGCAAAGTGTCTATTTTTCCTCATGTATTGATTGAGAAATTCTTTTAGAGAAGGCTTATAATCGTTGCCATCGAAGTAAAAGGCCAGGAATCGCAAAATAAGTTCTTGATCTTTCCTGTTTTTATCTGGGATACCAAATATGTCACGCCACGCTGGGTTTTGATTTAGTTCCTCTAGCAAATTATTGAGTTCGCCGTGATAGATGCAAGCACGAATTTCCTGCGATTTAAGGATAGTACCTCCGGTATTTAGCCTTTCAAAGATATAGTAAATACTACTGTCGTCGTCTGCATAAAGTGGCTCGACAATTGTAGCGGAGACAACCGAGTCATCTAATTGGCGTCGGTATGCGTCTTTCAGTGATTGATATGTCTCTCTTTCAAATTCTGTATGAACCCCTTTCAGAGCAAACGAGTGCCGACTGTTTGGAAACTTCCCTTGGTAGAAATATAAAAGACTGCGTAATCTTTGCTGACCATCAATAACAAGCAGTTTTTTTGTTTCTCGATCTTTTGCTAGAAATATACCGGGAACTGGAAGCCCAAGCAAGAGAGATTCTATAAAACGCGCAGCTTGTTTGGGTTTCCAAACATAAGCACGCTGGAATTCAGGAATATATACGTCTTTGCTTTCCAGGCGTCTAACTAGACCCGCTACATCAAAATCAATTCGAGAAACTGCTATGGAAAATTTGGAGGGAATAATGTCCTCCTCATCTTCCCCGCTGTCATCTTCCCCGCTATCCTGAATATCGTTTTCCTGTTCCTCATTCGCTAGATGCTTTGGGGCAGATGTCTCGCTGTTTGACTCAAATGTACTCATCTTGTAGCCTCCTTTCTGCCTGAGTTATTAGATAATATATAATGCTCGCTCCCCTGATCTATCTCTCAATATTAAGATTTCCTTAGTTGCTGCCGTCGCGCACAGAAATCGGTGATACAATCAACAGCTTAGCTAGGGGTGCCCGAAAGTCCGGGCTGAGAAAACACCCTTAGAACCTGAGTCTGGGTAATACCAGCGGAGGGAAGCTGTTTATCAAGGAAATAAGAATATGCGTACCGAATGGATCGCGAAGCGTCAGGGACACAGCAATGTATCTCAAATGCACTACGCCCGTCAAGGTGTGATCACTGAGGAAATGGATTATGTTGCTAAGCGAGAAAATCTCCCAGCAGAACTGATCCGCGCGGAAGTAGCGCGGGGACGGATGATTATTCCGGCTAACATCAATCACACAAATTTGGAGCCAATGGCGATCGGCATTGCCTCTAAGTGCAAAGTCAATGCTAATATCGGCGCATCTCCCAACTCTTCCAACATGGAAGAAGAAGTTGACAAGCTTAAACTAGCAGTGAAATACGGTGCTGATACCGTGATGGATTTGTCCACCGGCGGCGGTAATTTGGATGAAATTCGCACTACAATCATCAATGCTTCGCCGGTACCAATCGGTACTGTACCAATTTACCAAGCTCTAGAAAGCGTGCACGGTAATATGGAAAGTCTGACGGCGAATGACTTCCTGCACATCATTGACAAACACGCTCAACAAGGTGTTGATTACCAAACAATTCACGCCGGAATTCTGATCGAGCATTTGCCCTTGGTGAAAAATCGATTGACTGGAATTGTGTCTCGCGGCGGCGGTATTTTGGCCCGGTGGATGCTGCACCACCACAAACAAAATCCTCTCTACACTCACTTTAACGATATCATCGAAATCTTCAAAAAATACGATGTTTCGTTTAGTTTGGGAGATTCTCTGCGCCCCGGTTGCACTCACGATGCGTCGGATGAAGCTCAATTAGCCGAACTCAAAACTTTGGGACAATTAACTCGCAAAGCTTGGGAACATGACGTGCAGGTAATGGTGGAAGGCCCCGGCCACGTTCCTATGGATCAAATTGAGTTTAATGTCAAGAAACAAATGGAGGAATGCTCGGAAGCACCTTTCTATGTTTTGGGGCCGTTGGTGACTGATATTGCACCAGGTTACGACCACATTACTTCGGCAATTGGGGCGGCGATGGCTGGTTGGTACGGTACTGCTATGCTGTGCTACGTGACACCGAAGGAACATTTGGGATTGCCTAATGCTGAGGATGTCAGAAACGGGCTGATTGCTTACAAAATTGCGGCTCACGCTGCGGATATTGCGCGGGGCCGTCCGGGTGCGCGCGATCGCGATGATGAACTCTCGAAAGCGCGTTACAATTTCGATTGGAACCGTCAATTTGAGCTGTCATTAGATCCAGAACGAGCAAAGGAATATCACGACGAAACTTTGCCGGCAGATATCTACAAAACTGCCGAATTCTGTTCGATGTGCGGGCCTAAATTCTGTCCGATGCAGACGAAAGTTGATGCCGATGCTTTGACTGAGTTGGAGAAGTTTCTTGCTAAGGAACCTGTAGCGCTAAGCTAATTGGATTAATTCGTAGGGTGGGCAATGCCCACCTTACTTAATCGTAAAGCTGTTGCAAATTTATATTTTTGCTAACTTATTACTTTTAGGTTCATCGTCAGTTATGTTTAATGAAAACCAACCAAAAATTGCTGGTAATTTTCCGATTATTGCTTCGTTAGCCGAATATTTTGAGCGAAATTTAGTTGTTATAGATGTTGGCTGTAGATGGGGATTTGCTGATGTTTGGTCTCTTTTTGGTTCTCATGTCACCTTAATAGGATTTGATCCAGATCCTGCCGAATGTGAGCGATTGAAGAGTACCTATCAAGGCTCTTCTGATGTGAATTTTGTTGCTAAGGCATTGGGAGAATCCGAGGGGAAACTGCCACTTTTTCTCACCGCTGAACCAGCTTGTAGTTCTTTATACAAACCTGACTCATCACTTACAAGCTCTATGCCTCATCTAGCTTGTGCAAAATTGGTTGGCGAAACAGAGGTTGATTTAACGACATTGGATACCTGGGCTTCGTCTACTGGTGTCAATGAAGTGGACTTCCTTAAACTTGATACTCAAGGATCGGAATTGGGAGTTTTAGAGGGGGCTGAAAATTGCTTACAGTCCATACGCGCTTTACAAATTGAAGTAGAATTTAACCCTATTTATTTGGGTCAGCCTCTTTTCAGTGATATCGACTCTTTTCTGCGTAAGCGAGGCTTCGTTCTGTGGCGACTAACAAATCTTTGTCACTATAGCAGTTTACCAGAAGCCTCAGCATTCAAACATAAAGACGTACAAATTTTCGACGGGCGCATCGTTCCCATTTCAGCACAGGGAGGGCAACTTTTTTGGGGAGAGGCTTACTATGTCCGAAAAGAAATAGCTTATTCAGAAGAAACCAGTGATTGGCAAGCTTGCCTCCGCGATGGCGCTATAATTAGCACTTTGGGATTTCGTGACCTTGCCGGAGCTAGACTGCAACAAGCACTACACCATGCACCCTCAAATATTGTTCCTGCAATCAACCGAGTATTAACAAAATATTACTCACCATTGGTATAATGTGTAGTTAGTATGGTGGGCAAGGCCCGCCTTACTTAAGGTTATATTAAAAGGAGTTTCCGAAAATGAGAATTGCGATGTTCCGTTGCCGGTACTTTTTTGTTACCAAGGAATCGAGAATTTTAGCGAGATTGGGATGAGCAAAAAAAGTAACTATTTGCTCTTTAGTTAATAGCTTGCCATCTGGGTCATGACCAATTTTTTTATTTCGCCTTTTCCATATAAAACTCTTCATCAACTCAATTCTGTCTAAACTGCACTCGCCTCGCAAACCCAGTTCCCAATAATGAATCGAATTGCCACCGCAATAGTCAATTAGTCGCCTACCTGTACTGGTAAACTAACTGAACGTCGGGATTGATTTCGCTGCTTAAGAGGCATTCCGTTTCCAGATTCAAGGAACGAGTGGCGGATTCAAACGCTAATCTCATGCCGCCTATTCCTGAGAATAAGTCAATAAAACGGACTTTTTTCATGGCCATTAAGCCGGCTGTAAAAACTCAGCTTTGACTGAGTTGGAGAAGTTTCTTGCTAAGGAACCTGTAGCGCTAAGCTAATTTCGATCGGGTGGGCGGATTGTTTCGCCCGCCCTTGGCCATTCAAAAGCAGCGAGGTAAGGGAGGTAGAGCCTCCGAATCTGCATTACCAGGCTCTTCCTGCTAACGAGGAGGGAGGAGACAATTTAAAGATTGATAAGCTGAGCTTGGTCTGGGAGCGACGGATTATCGTAAGTAATAGTATAAACTTATACTCATAAAGCTTTTTTTAAGTATAACCAAAAAAGCTCAAATCAAAGATGGGCTTTTTGAAAGTAGAGAAATCGGAAGTATTTCCCCAAAGAAAAGACAGGTTATAGGGACTTATGATGTGCTATTTAAGTCTTCGAGAACCATCGCCGCAATCATCCCCCCAACCATCGATAGCTCGGAAAAACACTGTGCCGCAGTCAAGGATTTTGGCACTCTTATATTGTGCGCCACGCCAGGATTTTGTTTCGCTGTTTGATTTTTCCGTGTCGCCCGGTTCCCACTATCGACTAGATACCAATTGCACCCGGCCGGCATCCATTTCATCCATTAATAACTCTAAAGCCTCATAATCAATATCCGAGATGTACCCCAAACGGGTGAGCTCGTAGTTGATTTCGTTTTCAATGTCAGGCGTCAACTGCTTAATGTAGAGGGCTTTTTCTACCAGATGACGAATAGCATAAGTTGCTTGCATATTAGCTCTGAGAACTCCATACACTATAATCTTACTATTAACAGTCGATCGCGCGCGCGATCCAAATCACCACTAATAAGTGATTTAAATTACATTGATTGGTTTAACTTAACAGCTAGTACAAAGTCGATCGCCATTTTTAGAGTTGCCAAGACTTGCGATTGCTAGCATCAATAAAAAACAGTATAGCAGCTTACGTTTCCTCTCCCAATCCTGGGTAACTTTGCATAAATAAGAGTAAATAAATAAAAATTAAGTAAAATTAGTGAAAACAGCTTGTCGGTTTCCCTCAGAGCAAGTTAGGCTCAAGGTATAAAATAGATTTAGACTGACAACCAGATAACACCATAGTAGACAATACACAGAAACCATAGGTTGAAAATATGCAAACACTTCTTGCTCCGAAACCAATTACAGTGATTCAACCCTTATACCACCTGAATGCAGCTACCTCCGGAGAATTCGGACAGCAACTAACAACAGCAATTGAGACTGAGGGAATTGTGGCGGTACTCGTAGATTTGGGCGCAGTAACATTTATTGATAGTGCTGGTTTGATAGCATTGGTTTCCGGCTTAAAGCAGGCAAAAAAAATGGGGCGTAGGTTTAGTATTTGCTCAGTTTGCACCCAGATTAGGATGGTTCTGGAACTCAGTCAACTCGATCGAGTTTTTGAGATATTTGAAAGCGTCGAAAGTTTTGAAGCGGCCAACTCCCGCGCCCCCAAGCACTGGTAAAATCTGGCTAGAGGTCAAAAGCAGCAACAAAACACAACAAATTGAGTGAAATGCCCGAAAATATAGCAAACTGTCGCTGGCGTGTTGGGCGATTTTAAGGTAGGCTGCTTAGGAGTCGCAAATATCAGAGCGAGTCGAGCCGTGCCAGTAAAAATCGAAGAATTACTTACAGCAGAAATCAATCAGCCTGCTCGTTATCTGGGTAACGAGTTGGGGGCGGCGCGCCCGCTGTGGGATGCAGCTCGCGTGCGTTGGGTGCTAACTTATCCAGAAGTGTATGAAGTTGGTGCTTCCAATCTGGGACACATCATCCTTTACAATATTTTGAACGCTTTGCCGAGGCAGTTGTGCGATCGAGCTTATTTGCCCGCACCAGACTTGGCAGCAAAACTGCGATCCACCAAAACTCCCCTGTTTGCAGTAGAATCAAGGATCTCGCTCACAGAATTTGATATTCTAGGCTTCAGCCTCAGCTACGAACTCGGAGCCACAAACATTCTGGAAATGCTGGAACTTGCCGGCATTCCCCTAACTTGGAAAGAAAGAGCGACAAATCCTCAAAATGGTGGCGATTGGCCGCTGATTTTTGCTGGCGGACAAACCGCAACATCCAATCCCGAACCCTACGCTGACTTTTTTGACTTCATCGCCTTGGGAGATGGAGAAGAATTGCTCCCAGAAATCAGCTTGGTTTTGGCAGAAGGTAAAGCTAAAAATTTGAGTCGAGAAGCTCTGTTGCTGGATTTAGCGCAAATTCCCGGCGTTTATGTCCCGCAATTCTACGATATGGCGGCAGACGGTTCGGTTCATCCCAACCGCCCGCAAGTTCCCGCTCGAATTCTGCGCCGAGTCGCGACTCCGATACCAGCTTATTCGATCGGGCTAGTTCCCTACGTGCAGACAGTACACGACAGACTGACAGTAGAAATCCGCCGGGGATGCACCCGCGGCTGTCGCTTCTGTCAGCCGGGAATGCTGACTCGCCCCGCGCGCGATGTGGAACCGCAGCAAGTCGTAGAGGCGATCGAACAAGGGATGAAAGCCACCGGGCACAGCGAATTTTCCCTGCTTTCCCTCAGTTGTTCCGACTATCTGGCACTCCCAGCAGTCGGGATGGAAATCAAAAACCGCCTCAAAGATCAAAATATTTCTCTGTCTCTACCCAGCCAGCGGGTTGACAGATTTGACGATAATATTGCCGACATTCTCGGCGGCACGCGGCAAAGCGGTTTGACTTTTGCCCCGGAAGCTGGCACTCAGCGGATGCGGGATATCATTAACAAAGGCTTGACCAACGAAGAATTGCTCCGGGGCGTGAAAACTGCGGTCGATCGCGGTTGGGATAAAATCAAGCTGTATTTTATGATCGGTTTGCCCGGAGAAACAGATTTTGATGTGCTGGGAATCGCCGAAACAGTCCGCTGGCTGCAAAGGGAATGCAGGCTGAATGGCCGGCGGCCACTGAATTTTAATTTGACAATTTCTAATTTTACGCCTAAGCCTCACACTCCTTTTCAGTGGCACTCGGTTTCGACTGCTGAGTTTTCTCGCAAGCAAAAACTCCTGAAGGGAGAATTTAAAGCGATGAGAAATCTTAAGGTGAATTATACTGATGTGCGGCTTTCGGCAATGGAGGATTTTGTCGGACGGGGCGATCGGCGTTTGGGCCCTGTAGTCCGCCGCGCTTGGGAACTTGGCGCTGGTATGGATGCTTGGTGGGAAAGTTTGGATCAAGCTTACCAAGCTTGGACTCAGGCGATAGATGAATCTGACCTTACTTGGAAATACCGCCAAGTTGAAAGCGGCGAATGGAATCTTTTTCAGAAGGAAGAGGAGAAGGCAGAAGGCAGAAGGCAGAAGGCAGAAGGCAGAGAAATCAAAGAAGATTTTCCCAATTCTCCGCATCTCTCCCACTCCCCCTCCCCCTCCCCCACTCTCCCCCTCTCCCTCGATCAACCACTGCCTTGGGATCACTTAGACACGGGGATCGACAAAAACTGGCTGAAAATTGACTTGCAAAAGGCTTTGGAAGCGGCGACGGTTCCTGACTGTTCCTTTGAAGGGTGTTCGCGCTGTGGGGTTTGCGGCACGGATTTCGGACACAACGTGGTGGTGGATGCGCTGCCAATTCCTGAGTTTGCCGGTGAGTTCGTGCCGAATACGCAGCGGCAACAGCGGGTTCGGGTTTGGTTCGGGAAGGTGGGCGATATGGCTTTGGTTGGTCATCTGGATTTGCTGCGATTGTTCGATCGAGTTGTCCGCAGGGCCAATTTGCCGATTTCGTTCACCGGCGGCTTTCACCCGAATCCTCGGATTTCTGTGGCAAATGCTCTGCCTCTGGGTGTCACTAGCACAGGGGAAATTGCAGATTTTGAGCTTACTCGGCCGATCGATATTGAGGTGTTTCGGGAAAAATTGGTGGCGACTCTGCCAGAAAATATCCCGATTTACAAGGTGGAACAGATCGATCTCAAGGCTCCTTCTGCCAACCAGTTGTTAGAAGCCGCTGAGTATATCGTTACTGTCGCAGCAACAGGCCCGCTGGCAGAAAATGGCGATTTTGAAGGTGAAAATTCGGCTGCTGTCTCTGTCGCTGTTAGCGCTAACTGGGAAGCTTGGGTAGGGGCGATCGCCCAAACAGAGGCTTTTTGGCGGGTGCACACTACTAAGTCGGGAAAGACTAAGGATGTCAATTTGCGCGATCGGCTGCACAAACTAGAACTTGTAGAGCAGCTACCAGCTACCAGCGCCTCTGGCTGTGGCGGTACATCCGAAGGTAGAGCAGTCTTGCGCTATACCGGCAGTTGTCGCAGCGATGGCAACTTGCTCAAGCCCGAACATCTTGTGTTCATGCTCGAACAAGTCAGCGGGCAGGAAATTCAGCTTCTGCAAGTTCAGCGCAGTCAGCTAATCCTAGGTTATTGTTAAGATAGGGAAGCCCTGGTGAAATATTTCACTAGGGCTATCGATCGGGATGTGTCGCTTAAGCTATAATTGTTTGTTATGGAAGCCGCAGCGGCTCGAGCGCTTTAGTCGCTCGTCGCTAAGAGTCAACCAGCAACGCGGGCTGGGTGAAACTGCTTCTGTTCAAGACTTTAAGCCTTTTTGTACGTTGACCGGCTAAATCTAGTGCCAAACCCGCAGGAGCCGGGCCTGAACCAAATTTAGCGATTAATTTCGATCGCTCGACTCATTGTCGATCGTCGGCTTACTCACAAATCTCACGGTTCAAGCCGCTCTGCTGGTATTCAACAATAGATATTTTTGACCTCGATCGGAAAACAGAGACAAGCTCTCGACAATCGTCGTAAAGAAGCAAAAATTTGAGATTTTAGATTCTAGCTCCTGCTCCCTGATTCATCTGTGGAGTAAATCTAAAACTTGTACGGCGAAGTCGAAGTATCTCAAACTTCTACAGCGAAGTCGAAGTATCTAAAATCGAATCAAGAGGTTTTAGGGTTGGCACAGGCAAAAGTCGCAGTCGAAGAATGTCAAGCTGGGGTAAGTTGACCGCTATCCCGCAAGAATTCAACAAAAGTCTACGCGCTTTCAATCCTACTTAACTTTTGCTCAAAACCAGCCCTCAACCACGCAAGCGGAGTTATCAGTTCGTAGTGTTAAGTTGTGTGTTAAGAAATTGGTACGGAGTCACTGAATTTATTCACGCTCGTTCAAAGGAAGAGTTGGAAGTGTTGAAGATTGAGTGAGAGAGTTTGCAATTCACAAATCAAAATTCAATATTTATAACTCGGTAAAAACGTCCTTATTTCTATCTTCCAGCTCAGTCTGCGAAGCATAACTCATAACTCGCGATCGGGTGGATTCAAACACTGTATCTGTAACAGTTAACAGTCAGTAGGGGCGGTGCCCCCGTGCCCGCCCTCTTAACTTAACAGTCAACAGTTAACAGTCAACAGTCAACAGTTAACAGTCATTCCACCCTGAACCAACTCACAGCTAATAACTCTTCCTGCTACTACTAATAATTACAGTCAAAGTAAGAGGCACTATGAGCGTGCGTAAGTGTCTCTAATTTGCTGCCATTTTTTTGAGGAAATTGAATGACAAAGCAGATAGTTATAGCAGAGCAGCATCGCATTGCTGCCGTTTTTTCCGAAGATCAAATTCAAGAACTCGTGGTAGCCACAGGCAGCCACCAAGTCAGCGATATTTACTTGGGAATTGTCGAAAATGTACTCCCTGGGATAGATGCGGCCTTTGTCAATATTGGCGACCCAGAACGCAACGGGTTCATGCACGTCACAGACCTCGGCCCGCTGCGGCTCAAACGATCGGCAGGAGCAATTACAGAACTCCTCACCCCCCAGCAAAAAGTGCTGGTACAGGTGATGAAAGAACCGACGGGCAGCAAAGGCCCCCGGCTGACAGGCAATATCACCCTGCCCGGCCGCTATTTGGTACTGATGCCCTACGGTCGGGGAGTCAATCTGTCCCGCCGGATCAAGTCGGAAGCCGAGCGCAACCGCCTCAGAGCCCTGGCTATTTTGGTGAAACCGGCCGGGATGGGGCTGCTGGTACGCACCGAAGCCGAAGGCATGACCGAAGAAGCCATCATGGAAGATTTGGAAGTGCTGCAAAAACAGTGGGAATCCGTTCAACTCGAAGGCGGTACTTCCCGAGCGCCAGCACTGCTAAACCGCGACGACGATTTTATCCAGCGGGTACTCCGGGATATGTTCAGCGGTGACGTGAATCGGATTGTGGTGGACTCGCAAAATGGCATTAAGCGTGTCAAACAGCAGTTGATGAGCTGGAACGGCGGTAAACTTCCGGCAGGAGTTTTGATCGACCACCACCGAGAGCGCGCCTCGATTTTAGAATTTTTCCGCGTCAACGCTGCGATTCGAGAAGCCCTCAGACCGAGGGTAGATTTGCCTTCGGGCGGTTACGCGATCATCGAGCCGACTGAAGCCCTGACGGTGATTGATGTCAACTCAGGCTCGTTTACTCGATCGGCCACAGCTCGCGAAACTGTACTCTGGACAAATTGCGAAGCAGCAACCGAAATTGCCAGACAACTGCGACTGCGGAATATTGCCGGGGTAATTATTGTTGACTTTATCGACATGGAATCCCGCCGCGATCAATTGCAAGTGCTGGAACATTTCAATAAAGCTCTCAAAGCAGACAAATCTCGGCCACAAATCGCTCAACTGTCGGAATTGGGACTGGTAGAACTCACTCGCAAGCGCCAAGGTCAAAATATTTACGAGTTATTCGGCCACAGTTGCCCGACTTGCAGCGGGTTGGGGCATTTGGTACACCTCCCCGGCGAAGACGATATCGCCGGTGCCGTGCGGGAATCGCCCGATCGCACTGTGGGTTCCTCCAACCGCCTTTTGTTGAATTTGCCAGAAGGATTGGAACGCCGCAGCCTGACACCTACGGCGGCTGCAACTCCTGCACCAGTAAGAGAAGAACGTTCCGTCGAACCAGCTCGGGCTGCTTGGGAACCGTCTAGCGAAAGTTTGGATTTTGAGACCGGCAGCAACGCCTCGTCTTTGGACTTGCTCAACCATCCCAGCTATCAGGATTTGGGGAACGGAACCAGACGTCGCCGTCGTCGCCGAATTGGCGAAGAGCCTTTTGCTGTAGCCGAGGAGGAACCGGTACGCAACAAGTTGCGACTGCCGAATACCAACAGTGCGCCCGTCGTGGAGACGCGCTCTGAGTATCTCGCACCCCCCGGCATCCGCGCCGCTTCGGAGGGCTTCGGGTTGGTGAATATGGCTGCTGTTGGCAGGCGCGAGGATTTCGATCGCGTGCGTCCAACTAAGTCTGAGTTGATGAAGCCGATGGTGGAGCCTCCTGAAATGATTTCGGTGGAAATGACAGCCGAGGAGCAGGATGTTTATGCTCTGATGGGAGTTTCTCCTTTGGTGATGACGGATCGCGGTGTAAAAAATCCTAAGAATGCGATCGTTTCGGTGACACTCCCCGGAGAACCTCCGAACAAGTCGTCTTTCGAGCAGCTCGAATTTGAATTTGAACCGCCCGCGCCAGCACAGAAGGCTGAGGAAGCTGATTATTATGCAGAAATATCGGCAGTTGAGCCTGTATTTTCTCTGGGTGATGAGGATGATGAGGACGATCTCGATCTTGATGATGAGGTTGAAATTTACGGTGCAAGTTCGATCGACCTCATGGATGATTTTGCTGGCGACGAGGAGGAAACCAGCGATGGGATGGACGAATCGAATGAATGGGGAGCATTGGAGCCGCCGATCGAATTCGAGGAGTCGATCGAATTCCATGAGTCAAGCGAGTTGAATCAGCCTTTGACATCCAATGACTCAAACGAGTCGAATAAGTCGAATGAATCAAGCGAATCAAGCGAATCAAGCGAATCAAGCGAATCAAGCGAACCCGAAGAGCCAGCGATCAACCGCCGCCGCCGCCGTCGCTCGTCTGCTGTTGTAGATGACTGATCTCCAGTCAGAGGGAGGAGGAAAGAAGGAAGAAGGAAGAACAAAGAACAAAAAAGTAGAAATTTTTACTCTCTTCCCATCTTTCCATCTTTCCCCCTCCCCCAATCTCCCCCTCTCTAGCCTGAGCGAAGCCGAAGGCCAATCCCCCTCTCGGACTCAGATAATAGCTGGTGTGGACGAAGTAGGAAGGGGAGCTTTGTTCGGGCCCGTGGTGGCGGCCGCCTGCATTCTGCCCGACGAAGTTATCGATGAATTAGCAAGTTGCGGGGTGCGCGACAGCAAGCAGTTGAGTGCCGCAGCCCGGAGTCGGTTAGCACTAAAAATCCGGGCTGTGGCTGTTGACTGTCAAATTGGTGTGGCTTCGGTGCGGGAAATCGATCGCCTCAATATTTTGCAAGCTTCTTTGTTGGCGATGAAGCGGGCGATTTTGAAGTTGAATGTTACTCCAGATTTGTGTTTGGTTGACGGGAATCAAAGAATCCCCAATTTGGCGATCGCACAAGAGACGATGATTAAAGGTGATTCGCGATCGATTCAGATAGCCGCTGCTAGTATTGTCGCTAAAGTTTGGCGCGATGAATTAATCGTGCGCTTGGCTGTTAAGTATCCCGAATATGACTTGACAAATAACAAAGGATATGGAACAGCTAAACACAAGTTGGGATTGGAACGTTGCGGTGCGTCTGTCTTGCACCGAGTGTCATTTAGCCCTTGTCAAAAATAGTTACTTATCGGAAATAATCAGCATTTACTAAAGCTTGAGCTTATAACTAATAGCTCTTATTACAAAATTAGGAAAAGTAGTCAAACTAATCATATTAAATCATTCTGTAATTATTCACAAAAGTAGTCAAACTAATCATATTAAATCATTCTGTAATTATTCACATTCGAGTTTTTCCAGATTATAATTTTTTTCAAAATCACAGGGAAATAAAAACATAATTAATAAAGCTTTGTTTGGCAGTAGCGGTGAATACAGAGAACCAGCATCTGTTCCCTCAACTCCTTGGAGATTTAGATGGCCCAATACCGCAGATTTTAACTTCAACTATTACCACCTACTAGAAATCAACAAAAATCAATCTATTGGTTGCAACAACGACCCTCAGATTAAAGTGGCAATTATTGGTGCGGGGATAGCAGGACTCACCGCAGCCAGAGAGCTATTCAGGTGCGGGTACACCAATATTGACATTTATGAAGCCAGCCACAGAATCGGCGGCAGAACATATTCCAGATTAGTTGAGGGGCAACATACTGTATTGGAAATGGGTGCAATGAGGATGCCTTTTTTCCCCGCTCCTGACAGCGGCAACAGTGTATTAGATTATTACCGAGAATTGTTTCAAATTACGACGCAGCCTTTCCCAGACCCCGGTTCATCAATAGCCGATACCGGAATATATTTGAACAACGGCTGCGGCCCCGATACTCAAAATCCCTATCCTAAGCCGCAACTCGATATATGGCATAAAAATGGCGGCCCTCCCAATCCATTATTCAAAGCTGTCTACGATAAATGGCTGCATTTTGCGGACATGGTAACGAGTGTTTGCAAAGAGTTTTACGGACAAGATGGATGGGAAGAGTTTTGGCACAATGTCGTCCAATATTATTGGGACAAAAATTTTAGAGAGCTGGTTTATATGCCAGCAATAGATAGATACGACCCTTCTAAGCCGGGATACTTTGGCGGTTTGGGCATGAACGAAGCAGAGTCCAAACTTTTTTATACCATCGGTGCTGGAGATGGCGGCTGGGGGGCTTTCTACGACATTTCTTGTCTGTATCCGATGAGAACATTACTGTTCGGTTTCGGTACGAATCATCAGCTAATTCAAGGAACATTTGACGGACAGGGAAATTTTGTACCGGGACCTGAATATCGGGAGCAAGTAACAGACAGTCTGGATCGCGAATTTGCTTCTCCCGGTTATGTCGGCGTACAAACATTTGCAGAATGCCTGTTTTATCAGCCTGTGACCAGTGCATTTGTTGAAAATGTGTCGCTTTATGAAGCGTCAAAAACGAAAGGCAAGTATGATGTAAATCTGTATCTGAAGAATCCGGTAAATAAAATCAAATACCTCGATCACAGAAACGTAGAGGTAACTTCTGCCAACTTGGAGTCACCGAGAAATTACGATCTAGTTATTCTGACACCTACGACTTGGGCTTTAGAAATGGGTATGACTTTTGAAGGTTTTGACCCTAAAACTCAATTGCCATTTGATGTCACATACAGCATCAAGGAATCTCACTGGATATCGAGCTGCAAGGTGTTTTACCCGTTAAAGGAGAGGTATAATGTCTTGATTAACTAGATACATAATTGTTTAGAAAAAGCCTATATTGCCAAGAAACAAAGTAGTCTCTAGAGAGGTCTGTATGTCGAGAGAAAAGTCCAGCTCTGTTTACTCCTGTCAAGAAGAATTAACCTTATCTGAAAGCCCGTGGCAATATCATTAGCCTAACGATCCAGATCGCCTATTCAACTATAACCATCTATTATCTTTATCTTCGGACTCTGGAATAGCATATAACACCGACCCAAACAAAACTATCGCAATTGTTGGTGCAGGAATAACAGGTTTAACAGTAGCAAGAGAGCTGTTTCGCTGCGGATTTAAAAATATCGACATTTATGAAGCAAGTGGACGTATAGGTGGTCGTTTATGGTCGATTCCAGCAGACGGACAACATACAACTTTTGAGATGGGGGCAATGAGAATGCCATTTTTTCCATCACCAGGCTCTGGCAATAGCTTGTTAGACTATTATTGTAGCCTATACTCACTACGAACTCAGCATTTTCCTAACCCTGGTTCGCCTCACGCCAATACTGGAATTTATGTCAATGAAGGGTATAGACCTATCCCAGATATGACACTTCAACCAAGAATGGATATTTGGGAAAAGGAGCGACAAAAACCTCCTCACGAAGCATTGCAGAGAGTGTATGATAAGTGGAGTCATTTTGCTGAACTCGTTCAGTCCAATACCAAACACGCATACAGTCAAGGTGGTCATATATGGCAATCTCTATGGAGAGCAATTGTCAAGCGTTATTGGGATTTGAGTTTTGTAGATATAGTGTTTACCCCAGCTTATGAAACATACAATCCAAATGTCCCTGGAGACTTTGGTGGTTTAGGAATGACAAGAGAAGAATCTGAAATCTTTTATGTCATTGGTGCTGGAGACGGAGGTTGGGGTGCATTTTTCCATATCTCTGCACTTTATCCCATTAGAACTTTACTGTTTGGATCTGGAACTAATCATCAACTAATACAAGGTCGTTTCCATCCAGAAAATGGAACTTTTCGTGGAGGTCCTCACCAAGGAGAAAAAATATTTGATAGCAATGGATTAGAATTAGATTCACCAAACTGGCTGGGCGTTCAGTCTATGGCTGAGGGTATGTTATATCACCCCTTAGAAGGGAAATTTGGCGAACTTTCTCTCTATGATGCAATCAAAGAGAATAGGTGGAATATCAATCTATATTGCAAAACACCTGTACAACTTTTGACAAAAACTGCATCGGGTATCGACCTTGGCTGTGCATTAAGGAAAAAGCACTATCATGCAGTTGTATTAACTTGCCCTACCTGGGCACTTCAACTCAATGTCGATCTCCAAAAATTCACACCCGAAATGATTCCGTTGTATGTGCGAGGTAGCATTGCACAGTCTCATTGGATCTCAAGCTGCAAAGTGTTTTACCCTCTTAAAGAGCGTTATTGGGAAAAAAGTAACATCCCACAACTTATTATGACAGATAGTTTTATTCAAGGAGTTTATGGCTATGCCCTGGAAACAGAGAGTATCCAGGATGAACCAGGTGTCTTACTTGTCTCTTACACATGGGAAGACGATGCAAGTAAGCTACTGGCGTTTTCCGACGATGAGGACTTAGCCAAGCGCTGTCTGCAAGAACTAGATAACATATGCTTAAGAGCGGAAAATATTGCGACAAAAATCTCTCCCTTTGTAGATCGCTCGAAGCCTGTTGTGGTTCACTGGTCTAAACAGCCAACTTATGCAGGTTGTGCCAAGCTTTATCGTTCCCGAACCTGGATGGCAAATCTAGCGTTATCGACTTATAACCAAGACTACTCTCACCAATCAGCTATTTATTTTGCAGGAGATGCTTATTCGGTAACCAGTGGATGGGTGGAAGCAGCATTAAGAACAGCCATTGATACAACCATTCATGTAGCCAAGAATTTGGGAGCAAAATTTCACCCGAGTTTTAGCCATTTTGACAATGCATTTAAAATCGATTCTAGCTGGACTCCTGAAGAATATGTAGGAAATATTTCCGATGTACTGAGCATTCCCCCAGGAAAGTATCTTTGTCGAGAGGGTGAGCGTTCAGAAGATATGTTTGTGCTCTTAAGTGGAACAGTTTCCATAATTCAACAGGGAGAAAAAATTGCACAAATTGACGAAGAGTATGTATTCCTGGGGTATCTATCATTTTTTACTGAAGGAATAAGAACATCTTCTATGTATACAGAGACAGAGTGTCGGGTTATTAGAATCACAACTGAAAGGCTAGAAGAATTCTTAAAATTATCGCCTAACCTGGCTATCAAACTGATGAAGGAAGTTGGAGATTTAGCTGTAAAATCTATTACAGAGACGATAGAGCTTCGGAGGAAGTCGAAAACACTTAATGACTAAAAAACATAAATGTGAAACTCTCGCTCTACTCCTTCAAAATACACTTCCTTGCCAAACTCTACGCAAAAGTCAAGCAAAGTCGCAGTCAACTGACTCAATTTTTAAACACGATGCCTGTGGATGTATCGGTTCACGAACCAAATAGATAAATCTACTAGGCCAACCAGGCAGCAGAAGAGTTGATGAGCATAAACGCTTTACCAGAAGCGAAAACTCAGCAATTATCACAAGCGTATCAAGTTTATCGTGCAGGCACCAAAAAGTTATACTCCACTGACCAACTGCCAATCTTGCGATCGCGCCAGCCTACAACTTTTAGCAGAATTAATAGTACATAAAACTCAGGATAATGCTTTGCTTGTCAATAAATTATTGAAAACATTGTATGCAAATAGACATGGTAAAAACTTACGAGTTAAAAGTCCAAATTTATACAGCTCAAAATCTACCTGTAAAAGCTATAGAAACTGGTTTAGAAGCATTGAATTTACTGGGAATTTCTTTATCAACAGGCGAAGATAGCATTGTAGAGTTGCCAGCACTGACAGACTTAGAAAAATTCCCGGAAATGACGGAAGCTGCTCAACTAGCAGCCATGCGGATTTTGATGTCTATTTGTCCGTCAGCTTATTTTGCCAAACCGGAAGTTTTACTGTCAATTATTTTGACAATGGTTAACCTGACAATTCAAAAAGGTTATTCAGCTTTGGCTGCTTATGCCTATGTTTGGTATGCTGCTATTTGTTCGGCAAAAGGTAAGATAGAAACGGGATATCATGCGGGACAATTGGCTATTAAATTAGTAGATAAATATCATGCTAAAGAACTTAAAGCCAAAGTTTATAACTTATTTTGCGCCTTAGTAAAACACTGGAAAGATCCAGCAAAAAACAGCCTTTTTTTGCTGCAAGAAGGAATTCAAAGTGGACTGGATACAGGAGATAATGAGTACGCCTGTTATTGTATTAAGGATTATTGTGTCACCCTATTTTTGACGGGAGAACAACTCGAAGCTGTAGAGTTAAAAATGCAGCTATCTTGCGAACAGCTAGTGAAGCTTAAACAGGAATACTCTATCTATCAAACTAATATATGGCGGCAAGTTAGCTTGAATCTTTTGGGGAAAGCTGCGAAGCCATCTTGCTTGCAGGGGGAAAGTTTTAATGAAGGCGAAATCCTTCCCCGTTTATTAGCAGCGAATAACCGCACGCTGCTTTTTATTGTTTACCTTGCTAAACTAAATCTTTCTTATTTGTTCAAAGACTATGCTGAGGCCGTGAAGAATGCGATCGCCGCCGCAGAGTACATAGATTCTGTCATGGGATTTATGTATGTCGCTATTCACAACTTCTACTCTTCTCTTGCTATTCTCGCTCAGTATTCTACCGAATACTCAGACAGTTTGTACCAAGTGGAATCAAATCAAGAGCAAATGAAGCAATGGGCAGAACTTGCCCCAGCCAATTTTCAACATAAATACGATTTAATAAAAGCTGAAAAAGCAAGAGTCTTGGGAGATAATTGGCAAGCCGCTAAACTTTACGAGCGATCGATTAAAGGAGCAAGAGACACCGGATATATTCAAGATGAAGCTTTAGCCTGTGAGTTAGCGGCAGAATTTTATCTGGCAAGCGGTATCGAGGAGATTGCCCAAACTTATCTCAAAGGAGCACACTACGGCTATACTCGCTGGCAAGCTAGGGCAAAAGTTGAGAATTTAGAAGCAAGATATCCACAATTACGGGTTCAATCTTCGGCGAGTCTCATTAAGAACACAGGCAAGATCGCGATCGATACACACACTACCACAGGTTCAGGTACAGCTTTAGATTTAGCTACAGTTATCAAAGCTTCCCAAGCCATTGCTGGTGAAATAGCGATCGAGCAATTACTCCGAAAATTGATGAAAATTCTGATTGAAAATGCTGGCGCAGAGGTAGGCTACTTGTTGTTAAAATCTCAGGAAAAACTGCTAATTGAAGCATCCGCTGCTATTGATTGCGACAGCATCAATTTATTACAGTCAATCCCACTTGAAAGCAGTGATTTAGTCTCAAGAGCCGTTATTAATTATGTCGATCGCACTCACAAATATGTTGTTCTCCATGATGCTGCTCGTGAAGGTAACTTTACTAACGACACTTATATCAAGGCACATCAAACTAAATCTATTCTTTGCGTTCCTATGATAGAGAAAAACAAGCTTGTTTCAATTCTGTACCTAGAAAACAACCTGACAACGGGTGCCTTTACTCCCGACAGATTAGCCCTCTTAAAAATCTTGTCCTCGCAGGCGGCAATTTCCATAGAAAATGCCCAACTCTATGCCAACTTAGAAGCAAAAGTAGCAGAACGCACCCAAGAACTCCAGCAGTCAGAAGCTCGCTTTCGACAACTTTACGAGCAATCTGCCGATGCTATTCTGCTGTTAGATGAAGGCATATTTACCGACTGCAACCCCGCCACAGTCAAAATGATGCGCTGCACTGATAAAAAACAGTTTCTTTCTCTACATCCCTCCCTGCTTTCTCCCGAAATGCAGCCAGATGGATGTTTGTCATTTGAGAAAGCTAACAACATGATTGCCATAGCATTTGAGCGAGGTAGCTATCGGTTTGAATGGATGCACAGGCGTGCAGATGGGGAGGATTTTTGGGTAGAAGTATTGCTGACTGTAATTCCTGTAGATGGTAAAGAAATTCTGCATACAGTGTGGCGAGAAATTGGCGATCGCAAACAGGCAGAATTAGCTCTGCACCAAAAAAATCAGGAACTCAGCGATACTCTCCAGCAACTCAAAGCCACCCAAGAAGGATTGATTCAATCAGAAAAAATGGCAGCTTTAGGACAACTTGTAGCCGGAGTTGCCCACGAAGTTAATACGCCCCTAGGTGCAATTCGCTCCAGTTCGGGCAATGTTTCTAAGTTCTTGGATCGAACTCTCGAACAATTGCCCGCACTTTTTCAATCTCTCTCCCCAGAAGCCGGACAGAAATTCTTAGAATTACTTCAGTATTCTCTCCAACAATCTACAAACTTATCAACCAAAGAAGAACGCAAATTAAAAAAAGCTTTAAGAAGCAAACTCGAAACATTAGAGATTGAGAGTGCCGATACTGTGGCTGATAGATTAGTCATGATGGGGGTCTACGAGCGAATCGAAACTTTTATACCACTGCTGCAAAGACCTGACAGCTTGCATCTTGTAGAATCTGCATACAAACTGTCAGAATTAAAAAAAGGTATTGCCATTATCAACACAGCCACAGATAGAGCATCAAAAGTTGTTTTTGCTTTGAAAACCTATGCCCGCTACGAACAGTCTGGCACCAAGACAAGCGCCAGCATTGCAGAAGGGATAGAAACTATCTTAACTCTCTATCAAAATCAATTAAAACAAGGCATTGAGGTGGTTAAAAACTATGCCGAAATTCCGCCGATACTTTGCTATCCCGACGAACTGAATCAAGTGTGGACAAATCTGGTGCACAATGCTTTGCAAGCAATGGATTATCGGGGGACGCTAACTATTGATGTGACAAAACAAGACCAGCAGGTTAAGATTAGTGTTAGCGACAGCGGTAAGGGCATACCAGAGGAGATAAAAGGGAAAATATTTGACCCATTTTTTACTACTAAGCCTCCGGGAGAAGGCAGCGGTTTGGGACTGGATATTGTCAAGAAGATTGTTGAAAAACATCAGGGAAAGATTGAAGTGGAATCGATTCCCGGTCAAACTACATTTAATGTTTTTCTGCCAATCAGTGGTGTATAGCCTTTCGAGCGAAAGATGAGGTGCCGCTGGGCATAGGGCATAGGCCTCCGTGGGCATAGGGCATAGGCCTCCGTGGGCATAGGGCATACCTCACAACGCGATCGAACCGCTATATAAGGAGGTGAAGTATCTGGCAAACGATATAACGCAGTAAGTAGGTGGGGTTTTATTTAGTTCCATCCCATCTGCAATCTATCCCATTGGGAGGATGGCAAAAGTTAAAGCGTTTTGAGAACAATAACTCGAATTCTACCGGAAATGGATGTAAAATCGCTGTACGGTGCGTTATGCTCGGCTAAGCTGCTACGCATTTAGATTTCTTGGTTTCGGTGACTGGGGAGGGGAGAGGACTTGGAGATCGGTTGTTTCGCGGCATTTAATTGGCGATCGCACTTAAACCAAGAAACGGGGTTTTTGAACTTTGCCAAGAGGATTGTCAGCAAGTATTTTGGTAAAAAACCAAGGTAACGGTCGCCAGCTAGCATCTTAAAATGCGATCGGGCATACTAATACACTTTACTACTTTTCCTACTAATAAAAACTCACGAAGGAGAAAAAATAAATGTCTAAACCAGTTATTTTATGCGTTGACGATGAGAGAATAGTGTTAGATAGTCTCAGGACGCAGCTAGCAGCAGAATTTGGGGATACCTACACCTATGAAGGAGCCGAAGATGCTGAAGAGGCGTTAGAGGTAATCGGCGAACTATATGGCGAAGAAACTAGCGTTATTGTGATTATTTCTGATTGGTTGATGCCTGGTATGAAGGGAGATGAGTTACTGATACGCATTCACAAACAATACCCCCATATTATTACAATTATGCTGACCGGTCAAGCTGACGAAGTAGCAGTTGACAGAGCAAAAAAGCAGGCTAATCTCCATCGCTGCTTATCTAAACCTTGGTCGGAAGCCGATTTACTGGAAACTATAAAATCTGGTTTGTTGAAGTTATGAAACAACAGGTAATAATCTGTGTAGATGATGACAACACTGTACTCAAGAGCCTCAAAGTAGAACTCCAAGAAGCTGTAGGCAATGCTTATCTGGTCGAAATTGCCGAGGGTGGGGAGGAAGCATTAGAGTTGCTTGAAGAATTATTGTTAGATGGGTATGAAGTACCGTTAATTATTTCCGATCACATCATGCCTGAGATGAAGGGAGATGAACTATTAAGACAAGTCCACCTACTTTCGCCCCAAACTATCAAAATTATGCTGACAGGGCAAGCAGATATTGAGGCGGTGGGCAATGCCATCAAAAATGCAAATTTATATCGTTATCTAGCCAAACCCTGGCAACAAGAAGACTTGAGTTTGACGGTAAAAGAAGCAGTAAATAGTTATCGGCAAAATCAACTTCTGGCATCACAAAACGCGCAGCTTCAGCAAATGAATCAGGAATTGGCTGATTTAAACCGCGAGCAATC
Organism: Microcoleus sp. S1D4; assembly: GCF_036700765.1. Classification (NCBI taxonomy): domain Bacteria; kingdom Bacillati; phylum Cyanobacteriota; class Cyanophyceae; order Oscillatoriales; family Microcoleaceae; genus Microcoleus; species Microcoleus sp. S1D4. The sequence continues at coordinate 9,105 of NZ_JAUBPP010000033.1, read as the reverse complement.
GCTACTGATTGCGACACTCCACGAGAACGAAAATCGTTTGATGCAGTTTTTGGAAGCAATACCTATCGGCGTGGGAGTGCTGAATGCTGATGGCCAAGTTTACTATATCAATAAAAAAGCAAAAGAGATATTTAACAAAGGAGTCGTGTCTGAACTCCCAGCCGAAAAACTGTCAGAGGTTTATCAAGTTTATCCAGCAGGAAGTCTTGAACCTTGCCCTGTGGAAAACTTGCCCGTCATTCGGGCATTGAGGGGCGAAACTTCGGTGGCTGACGATTTAGAAGTCCGGCACGGAAATAAGATTATTCCCCTAGAAATTCATGCTTCCCCGATTTACGATAAGCAGAACAAAATTGTATATGCTATCAACACTCTTCTAGATATCACAGAACGCAAAGAAGCTGAGGCTGAGCGCAAAAAGTTCATGGAGGAGCTTTTTGAGGTCAATCGCAGTTTGCAACTTTCACTGGAGGCAGAATTAGATATCGTTGAGGCGACAAGTCGTTTTGTACCCAATCAGTTGTTATCTTTTTTGGGATGTGACAGTATTGTTGATGTTAAATTGGGAGATGCGGTGGAGTTGGAAATGTCGGTGCTATTTTCTGACATTCGCGATTTCACGACTCTTTCGGAACAGATGACACCAGAAGAAAATTTCAAATTTATAAATTCATATTTGAGTTATATGGAACCGCTGATTCTAGAAAATCAGGGGTTTATTGATAAATATATTGGCGATGCAATTATGGCTTTGTTTAGCGAGGGTGCGGATGATGCTGTGAAAGCGGGAATTGCGATGCTGCACAGTCTTGCTGAATACAATCGACAGCGCGTTGCTGCGGACGATGTGGCGATTAAGATTGGGGTGGGAATTAATACTGGTTCTTTGATGTTGGGTACTGTTGGCGGAAACAGCCGGATGGACGGTACTGTTATTGGTGATACGGTTAATTTGGCTTCTAGAATTGAAAGCTTGACGAAGAATTATGGGGTCTCGCTGTTAATTACTCAACAGACTTTCGATCGCTTGACAAATCCTGCTGATTATGCGATTCGGGTAATTGATAAGGTTCAGGTTAAGGGGAAGTCTGAATGGGTGACTGTTTATGAAGTTTTTGAGGCGGATTTGCCGGAAGTTAAGGCGGGAAAGTTGGCTAATTTGCGGTTGTTTGCTGAGGCTTTGTTTTTATACAATATGAATAATTTTAGGGAAGCTGGGGAACTTTTTGCGGATTGTTGGCGACAAAATCCGGAAGATAAGGTGGCTCAAATTTATTGGGATAGGTGTCTTAGTTAGTTGTTAGTTGTTAGTTGTTAGTAACATACCCCGTTTATGATTCGGCGGTTGAAACCGCGCCTTGTCAAACAAAGTCGGCCTGCGCCGACTGGTTCATAAAGGATATCCAAAACCCGGATTTGGTATCAATAACCAATAACCAATAACCAATAACCAATAACCAATAACCAATAACCAATAACCAATAACCAATAACCAATAACTAATAACTAATTTGTTCCATCGGCATTTCTATGATAAATTCGGCTCCTTGACCGAGTGCAGACACGCAACTCAGCGTGCCTCCGTGTTCTCGGACAACTTTATAGGAAATTGACAGGCCCAAACCAGTGCCTTTATCGGCGGGTTTGGTGGTAAAAAAGGCGTCGAATAACTGCTGGCAAACTTCTTCCGGCATCCCTGGGCCGTTGTCAGAAATCCGAATTACAGCGTTGGAGTTTTGGACTTCTGTCCTAATTTTAATTTTGCTGCGGGTAGCTTGGGCTTCCTCTACTGAACGCCCTGCGTTGTATTCCTCGATCGCGTCGATCGCATTTCCGATCAAATTCATAAATACCTGATTTATTTTACCCGAATAGCACTCAACCAAAGGCAAATTTCCATAGTCCTTAATTACCGCAATTTCGGGATAGTTGCCGCGCGCCCTCAACCGGCTTTGTAGGATTAGCAGCGTTCCTTCAATGCCTTCGTGCAGGTTGACTTTGCTCATTTGAGAATCGTCTTTGCGAGAGAAATTTCTGAGAGAGCGCACGATTTCCCGAATGCGATCGGCCCCAATCTGCATCGAGGACATTGCTTTTGGCAAATCTTCTAACAGAAACTCTAGCTCGATTTCCTCAATTTTATTTTGAATTGGTGCGGGCGGCTGCGGGCAGTGCTGCTGATACATATCGATCAAATTTAGCAAATCTTCGGTGTAGTGGCCGACGTGGACGAGATTGCCGCAGACGCTGCTAACGGGATTGTTAATTTCGTGAGCCACACCAGCGATCATTTGACCGAGTGTAGACATTTTCTCAGTGTGAATCAATACCGCTTGAGTTTGCTGCAATTCGTGCAAAGTATGTTCTAGCTGAAGTTTTTGTTGAGTTAACTCTGTTTGCGACTGCAGCAAAGCTTCTTCACTGCGTTTCTGCTCGGAAACATCAGTAATTAACCCTTCTAAAGCTATCAATTCTCCAGAGTCGGAATACACTCCCAAACCTTGCTCCCAAACCCATTTTAATTCGCCATTTTTACAAGTTATTCGATAATTTAGCTGATAGGGGCGATTTTCTGCCAAGGCTATTTGAATGGCATTCCACAAAATATCGCGATCGTCCGGGTGTGTTAATTCCGATACAGAAATTTGCCTGGTGCCGATAAATTCTTCAGGAGAATAGCCGGATAATTGATAGCAACCTTCGCTGACAAACTCCATACTGCGATCGGCATCATTGCGAAAACGATAGGCCATCCCCGGCAAATTGCTCATCAGCGTCGCCAGTGCCCGCTGGCTTTCCCGCAGGGCTTCTTCTGCACGTTTGCGATCGGTAATATCCGTCATCACCCCCAGCATACAAAGTTCGCCCTCCAAATCAATCAACTCTGCTGAAAGCAAACACACCACCAGCGATCCCGACTTCACCCGAAATTCGCATTCCTGGTTACGAACAATATATTTTTCTTGCAATATTTTCCTAAAATTAACTCGTTCTTCTGGCTTCACCCAAATATTTAAATCATCTACTGTATGATAAATAGTTTCTGCCAAACTGTAGCCAGTCATCGCTAAAAAACTATCATTAACTTCAATAAAATTGCCTGCAAAAGTAGTAATAGTCATCGGATCTGGACTCGATCGAAAAGCTTTAGAAAATTTTTCCTCCGACAAACGCAACTGTTTAATAGCTGCTTCCAACTGACTTGTCCGCTCTTTAACCCGGCATTCCAAAACCTCGTTAGCCTGCTTTAAATTTTCCTGGGCTTGCACCCGATAAGTGATATCGCGCACCACAGCTTGCAGCCCAATTTTGCCGCCGATATCCATAGAAGTTAGCAGCACTTCCGCCGGAAACTCGGAACCGTCCAAACGTCGGTGCAGCCAGTCAAAACGGCAACTTCCCGTTTGCACCGCCGTATTAATTCGCTCTTGAGACAGACTCATAGAATCTTCCGATCCCGGTTGTAACGGCGGGCTAAATGCCGAAGGATGTTTGCCGCAGAATTCCAATTCTGTGCTGCAGCCAAATAACTTTAAAGTTGCTGGATTGCAATCCAAAAATCCCTGTTCGTCTAACAGCATTACCGCATCAGTTGTCGATTCATAGAGAGTGCGAAACTTCCTTTCCGATTCTTGTAAAGAAGCAATCAACTGCATTTTTTCTTCTGCAGCCCGCTTTTGCTCGGTAATGTCCTGCATGATTTGAGAAAAGCCTTGCAACTCTCCGCTTTCATCCCGCAAAGGAGTCACAATAATCTTCGCCCAAAATCGAGAGCCATCTTTGCGGAACCGCCAGCTTTCACTTTCATATCTACCTGCTGCGGTAGCTGTGGCTAATTTTTCTTGCTGTTTGCCAATTTTAATATCTTCAGGCGTATAAAAGCACTCCGAGTTTTTGCCTACTATTTCGCTGGCTTCATACCCAAAAATTCTTTTAGCGCCGGAATTCCAGCTAGCTACATATCCCTTAGTATCTAACATGAATATAGCATAATCTTTAACGCCTTCTATTACCATTCGCAGGCGTTCTTCACTCTCTCGCAGTGCAGTTTCTGCATTTTTGCGCTGAGTAACATCTTCGACAAACCCTTCGTAATAAAGCAATTTGCCGTCGGAATCGCGGACTGCTCGCGCATTTTCCGAAATCCAAATTACTGCGCCATCTCGGCGATAAATCTGCGATTCAAAATCCGATACGATGCCGCGCGCTTGTAAAGCCGAAACAAACTCGCTGCGGCGATCGGGATTGACGTAAAGCTGATCGCTGATATCGGTCAGGTTCCCCATCAATTCTGCTGGGGAATTGTACCCGTAAATCCGAGCCAAAGCGGGATTAGCGCTGAGGTAACGCCCTTCGGGTGTGGTCTGGAAAATGCCGGAAACAGCATTTTCAAACATACTGTAATATTTTGCTTCCATTTGCTGCAGCGCCTCCTGGACATTCAGGCATTCTATTGCTTTATTTTGTAATTGTTGATTTGCCACTTTTGAATACCCTGCTCTTGTATTGGAGTTGAATATTTTTAGTATGTTCCTGTTAAGTATGAACTGTTAACTAGGCAGGAAAATACTGTGCCGCCCGATCGCGAAAAACAAGCGATCGCCCACAAATCTTGGCGATTGGTTTGTGTCCGGGGCGGCAATTATACAAGTATGTTGATTCATTTTTCCTGCTGGGCTGTTAGATGTTAGATGTTAGATGTTATTGAGGCAAGTTTAGTTGATTGGGTTTGTCTTTTTTTAAGATTTGGCTGGTCTTCAGACGGCCGAGTTGCTCGATTCCCAACCTGCTCCTTAAAATCTGTGTGAATATATTAGCAGTTAAGTACCCTGAAATAAGTTAGTGGCGATGCTGTTTTACTATAATCAGAGGCAGCTACTTCTACAACCGCAAGAGTTTATTTTTAAGGTTTGGGTCAAAGTTCGATCGACTCTCTGTCTCCTGTGACTAACCTGCGGATATCAACTGAACGGCTGTGGGTGCTGTGCTGTCGATTGGGAGATTGAAGATTTTGGATCGAATCATGGACTTGCGGCGCAGTGAATCTGTGACTGTCGCTCTGGCCTAAAATTTTGGGGTATCCACAACTTTTGTCGGAAACTTGTATCCGTTGGTGCTCTCGGTTACTGTTAATTATTTTTAGTCAAATATAATACAGCGGACTGCTGGTAGTTGCACGATCGCGCGTTTCCCTTTAAAGTTGCCATAACAAGAGGGCAATTGTTGTATCAAAAACTTCATATTCGGCTGCTGCGGGCGGACAAATGATGTAACGCTGCTAATATCAGGGGTCAAAATCTGATCCCTGGGCTCAAAATAGGGTGAGATTTGGGCAGTTTCCCAAACAAGATGCAATTTTAAGGACGCTCTAAACCATTGTGCAGTAAGTCATTGCCAATTCTAAAATCTCCCACGCAAAAATTGAACATGGTGTAAGTCTGGTAAAATGCCGATCGATTCTCGGTTTGGCCGCTAAGCTCGATCGGGCTAAATTTGACTAACACTATAAATGACAGATTCTCCCGTACTCGCAACACCAGATATATCCGCAGCTTCAACTTTGACAGCGGATTCTCCTCTGTGGCCAGCCCTGCTACAACAACTGTTAGACAGACAATCTCTCTCGCGCGCCCAAGCCACCGACTTAATGCAGGGATGGCTAGCAGAAGCTATACCCCCGGCACTTTCTGGCGCAATTTTAGCTGCTCTCCAAGCTAAAGGCATTTCTGCTCAAGAATTGGCGGGAATGGCTCAGGTATTGCAGTTTGAGTCCCTCGCAGGCGAGTCAGAAAGTGTTTTGGATCGCCAATCTCGAAGTTCAAATCTTAAATTAATTGATACTTGCGGCACCGGCGGTGATGGCGCTTCCACATTTAACATTTCCACGGCTGTAGCTTTTGTTGCCGCCGCAGGCCTAGTGCGAGTCGCCAAACACGGAAATCGATCGGCATCGAGCAAAGTCGGTTCTGCTGACGTGCTAGAAGCACTCGGAGTCAACCTCAACGCCGATATGGAGAAGGTAAAAGCTGCTTTAGACTCGGTAGGGATCACTTTTTTATTTGCGCCAGGGTGGCATCCAGCACTCAAGGCTGTAGCATCGCTCCGGCGCACTTTGAAGGTGCGGACTGTTTTTAACCTTTTAGGGCCTCTCGTCAATCCTCTGCGCCCGGATGGGCAGGTAATCGGGGTGTTCGATCCCAGGATGGTATCAACTGTGGCGCAAGCTTTGGGCGAGTTGGGGACTGAGTTGGCGATAGTGGTGCACGGCCGAGAAAAGTTGGATGAGGCGGGTTTGGGTGATGTGACTGATTTGGCGATTTTGTCGGGCGGCAAGGTGGAACTTACTACTTTAAACCCGGAACAGGTAGGATTGACACCAAGTGCGATCGGCTCCTTGAAAGGTGGAAATGTTGAGGAAAACGCCGAGATTTTGCGGAATGTTTTGCAAGGCAAAGGTACAGCAGCGCAAATGGATGTTGTAGCTTTGAATGCGTCTTTAGCTTTTCAAGTGGGGGGTGCAATTCCTATGGGTTCCCACGCTGCAGGAGTTGATTTGGCTAAGGAGATTTTATCGAGCGGGGAATCTTGGTTGAAATTGCAGCAGTTAATTGAGTTTTTGCGGTGAAGGAAGAAGTTCGGCATCTGATGCAATTGGCTGATTTAACAGATGTTGAAAAAAGAGGTTAGAGGCCAGAGGAGGGAAGAATGAGATGCACAATTTGCGATCGTCTCTCGCTTCTGGCGATCGAGCAAACTCGAACCATTACGCAGGGATCAACTGTTTGCAAAACCCAGCGAACTCTTAAGGTATTCGCACGCTCGGACTAATGACCAATGACTAATGACCAATGACCAATGACCAATGACTAATGACTAATGACTAATGACTCCACTTTAAGAGCGCGATCGAAATTCAATCACATCTTGCTTAATAGTCACATCTTTATTACCAAAAAAATCGTGACCCAGCAGCCCGATGTCTAGTGCGGGCGATATCGGTACAACTACATTTGTAATCGCCAAACCGCCAGCTTCGATCGAAGTAAGATTGCCCAGAGGAAAAGTAGCCACTCCGTTGGGAGTTTTGGCTTGCACGCTTCCTTGAGGAACTATCTTCAAAGCAGTAGCCATTGCTGGCGTAATTACTGTGCGGCTTGCTCCAGAATCCACCATCATTTCAAACTTTTGCGTGCCGTTAAACGTGACTTCTATCACTGGGATATTAGCTTCTCGGCGTTTAATTTTGACCAGAAATACTCCCGATTTAGTATTAGCCTTAGTATCAGACGAACCTGCAGGAGCCAATTCTTGGGGCATAAAACCGCAGACAGAGCGGCTCAAGCTAATTGTTTGGCCGCGGTCGTTACGCATGAAGCATCCCTCGCTCTCTTGAGCAGTCGCTGGCGACGAGTTGACTGCAGTGTCAAGTAAAATTGAACTGCTCAGAGAAATAACTGCTGTTAAAAGCAGTAAAGGTTTGCGGAGGTTTTTAGCGTTCGGTTGAGGCTTTTTTGAGTTGGAAAGTAAAGGCAAGGGAGATTTGCTGACCATAGTTTGTTTAAACGCTTGTTTGTCGATCGTAACAGTGAAAATTGCCTTTTAGTATAGATTTAGACTGTTTTCCAGACTCATAAGCTGCTGGCGGTTCAATTGTTCGTGCAGGCGTCAGATGCCAATAATTTGCACTGGTTGCTTCTGCTCGATCGCGCGTGGCTTCTTCCTCAAACCTCGGCTATGGCAGTGCACAGGCGCCTTCGTTTCCCGAACAGTTGCAAAAATTAAAATAATATCTGTATATTGCCGGCTAGCATCAAATCGCAGGCAGTGGTAAGAATGAAACCAAAGTCCAGTAATTAAGGATGCCATGTCACTTTCAACAGCAAAACCCGCTCTCCTAGTCCTGGCTGACGGTACTGCTTACCGCGGCTGGTCGTTTGGCGCTGACGCCACCGTCGTCGGCGAGGTAGTTTTCAATACGGGAATGACAGGCTACCAAGAAGTCTTGACCGATCCTAGCTATTGCGGCCAAATTGTCACTTTTACTTATCCAGAATTGGGCAATACCGGGGTAAATCTCGAAGACGAAGAATCCTCGCGGCCGCAAATTCGAGGTGCGATCGCCCGTAACGTATGCAGCCGCCCCAGCAACTGGCGCTGCTCGCAATCCCTGCAAGACTACCTAAAACAGCACAATATCCCCGGCCTTTACGGCATCGACACCCGCGCCCTCACCCGCAAAATTCGCACTGTGGGAGCGATTAACGGCGGCATCTCGACAGTGATTCTCGACCAGGCAGAGCTGTTGGAGCAAGTCCAAAACGCTCCCAGTATGGCCGGGCTGAATCTGGTACGCGAAGTGACCACCCGCAAGGTTTACGAGTGGTCGGAAGCCACGGACTCAGTGTGGGAGTTCAGTCCGACAGTCCAACCGGCCAGCGGCGAAATGTGGACGGTGGTGGCGATCGACTTTGGGATCAAGCGCAATATTCTGCGGCGTTTGGCGAGTTACGGCTGTCGGGTAATTGTTGTACCCGCTGACACGTCGGCGGAGGAAATTCTCAAATACAACCCGGACGGCATTTTTCTGTCCAACGGCCCGGGAGATCCCTCGGCGGTAACTGAAGGAATCGCGACGGCTAGAGCTTTGTTGAAGTCAGACAAACCCGTGTTCGGCATTTGCATGGGACACCAAGTGCTGGGACTTTCCTTGGGTGCGGAAACTTTTAAACTCAAGTTCGGCCACCGGGGCTTGAATCATCCTGCGGGTTTAACGGAGCAAGTAGAAATTACTAGCCAAAATCACGGTTTTGCGATCAACCCGGATTCCCTAGTCCCCGAAGTAGAAATTACTCACCTCAACTTGAACGATCGCACCGTAGCCGGATTGAAGCACAAAACCTTGCCGATGTTCTCAGTCCAGTACCACCCGGAAGCCAGTCCGGGCCCGCACGACGCTGACTATTTGTTCGATCGATTCGTGCAGTCCATGCGAGACCATCAGAAAATCACAGCTTAGCCATCTTTGGGGAGTCATTAGTCATTAGTCATTAGTCATTAGTCATTAGTCATTAGTCATTAGTCATTAGTCATTAGTCATTAGTCATT
>NZ_JAUBPP010000032.1:0-69083 GCF_036700765.1 Microcoleus sp. S1D4 | reverse complement strand
ATTCATTTTTTTATTGTCACAATCAAGTATTGCATATAATTGTATCATAGTCTTGATAATGATTTAGGATTGCTATATATAAATGTATTGGGAGCATCTGTGTTTTGCAAAAAGCATTTTTTTTGTGATAGTGCTGTCCCCGAAGAGCGAGTTGTACAATACGCGAGCGGAACACGCTCAAAGGCAAAACACAGATGCCCCCATGCAAAACACAGATTCTCCCCATTTGTTCAATCAGATTTGTAGTGATTTTTTTTCATTTCCTAGATGCTTGACATTCTACTTATTTTAAGGGGTTGAATCAGCCCTGCCTAATTTGGGGGCCTAAAAACGAAATCAGGATGAGAGCGAACAGCGCTTGACCTAAATTTGCCCGTTCATGACACAAAGCCAGCGGGTTTTTTTGCGCCAAGTAACCAAACTCTAGACTATTTCTAGATGAGTTTGCTTGTATGGCGGTAGCAACTAAGCGACACTGTAAGTAGCAAGTCAGTCCCTGTAAGGTCTGAAGGCATCTAAAAACGGTGTTTTGCTAGACCGTTCCTAGAGAGTGCCTGCTAAATGGCTGAAAGTATTGATAGTCGGTTAGGTTTTGGATGAGTTTTTAAATGTTAAGTTTTTTGTAAAGGAGATATCAACTCTGAGCGATCCAGCACTTTCGGGCAACTTAGGTGTTTCACCTACAGCTTTGCTTCCTCAACTGTCGATCGGTATTTTTGTCCGCTCACAGGAACTCGCAGGCTCGGCGATCGAGCTTTTGAGCGGCGATCGCTATGCTTTAACCCACATCAAGTCGGCGGTGGAGTTTTTGGGATTCCTGAAGCACAGTTATCACCTCGATTGTTTGGTTGTTGAGGTAGATGGAGATCGGCGCGAACTTCTCAGCAAGCTGCAAGAACGATCGCTCTTATTGCCTGCTGTGATTTTTTCGCCCCAGCCGGGGAAGGATGAAATACCCGAAGCACCACTTTCAGATAGTTTTGAGACGCAGCCCAGTAACGCCGACAAGAGTCAAGATCAAAGTTGTACTTTTTTTTACCACCCTGCGGAGGTGCAACTGCCGATCGCCCGATCGAGCGAAATAACTGCAGCTATCGATCGGGCGATCGGGCAATTTCTCAAACTTTCAACTTTAGTTCCTCTCAACGATCGATCCGCAAAAGTCGATCCGACAACCCTATTGACTGCTCAAAGTTTGCTAAGCCGGCAGCAGCGGCGACTTGCGGAAAAATTACGGGAGCGATTAGGATACTTAGGTGTGTATTATAAAAGAAATTCCCAGATTTTTTTGCGAAATCTGTCTGAGTCAGACAAGCAAAAGTTCTTGGAGCAACTCAAGTCAAGTTATCGCGACATCGTTTTGCATTATTTTTCTGAAGATACTGCAGTCAACAATCAAATAGATGAATTTGTCAATTTGGCTTTTTTTGCAGACGTTCCCGTGACTCAACTTGTAGAAATTCATATGGAGTTGATGGAGGAGTTTGCTAAACAGCTAAAATTAGAAGGACGCAGCGAGGAAATATTGCTCGATTACCGCTTGACTCTGATTGACGCGATCGCTCATCTGTGCGAAATGTACAGGCGATCGATTCCCAAAGAGACATCTAAACCTAGAGAGTAGAAGGAAGAAAGCAGAAGCTAAAATTTACCAAAACAGAAAGGAGAAGACGTTCGATCGGGCGATCGGAAAGCAGCAATTATTATAAAATAACAAAGAACAGCAGACTTAACACAAATAACCACTACAACTAACATCTGACAACTCATACTCAACATCTATAAAAGTTCATGAGTCCTCTCAAAAAAACCTACGTTCTCAAGCTCTATGTTGCTGGAAATACTCCCAACTCAGTGCGAGCTTTGAAAACCCTAAAGGACATCCTAGAACAAGAATTTCAAGGAGTATACGCCCTGAAAGTCATAGACGTTCTCAAAAATCCTCAACTCGCAGAAGAGGACAAAATTTTGGCAACCCCGACTCTGGCGAAAATCCTGCCGCCCCCGGTGCGAAAAATTATTGGCGATTTGTCCGATCGCGAGAAAGTTCTGATAGGATTAGATTTGCTCTATGAAGAACTCCGCGAAGAAGACCTGAATTCATAAGACGAGCGGGTGACAGTCATTAGTCAGCAGTGATTAGTTATTAGTTATGGGAGCATCTCATTTTTGTAAAAAGCATTTTTTTGTTATAGAACTGTCCCCGTTCGCGCGGGTTATATAAGCCAGTGCGAACGCGGACACCACTATAAAAGTTAATGATTCACAACTAAAGAATACTGAGAGTTCACAAAAATCGATATGAATGAAATTATTCAAACAGTACAACCAGAAAAAAATGCAACTGCAGGAGTTGAAAAAATTCGCACGATGATTGAAGGTTTTGACGACATCAGTCACGGCGGAATGCCAGTCGGCAGAACCACCCTAGTCAGCGGCACATCAGGAACAGGAAAAACTTTATTCGCCGTACAATTTATCTATAACGGAATCACCCATTTTGACGAACCGGGAGTCCTCGTAACTTTTGAAGAATCACCGACAGATATTATTAAAAATGCGTGCAGTTTCGGTTGGGATCTGGCAAAATTAATCGATGAAGGCAAGCTATTTATTTTGGACGCTTCCCCCGATCCAGAAGGTCAGGATATCGTGGGAAATTTTGATTTATCAGCCTTAATCGAACGGATTCAATACGCCATTCGCAAGTACAAAGCCAAGCGCGTTTCTATAGATTCAGTGACAGCAGTATTTCAGCAGTACGACGCTGCATCGGTAGTGCGCCGAGAAATTTTTCGCTTAGTTGCGCGCCTCAAACAAGTAGGCGCAACTACAGTTATGACTACCGAAAGGCTGGAAGAATACGGCCCAGTGGCGCGGTTTGGAGTGGAAGAATTTGTATCGGATAATGTAGTAATTGTTCGCAACGTTTTAGAAGGGGAACGCCGCCGCCGCACAATGGAAATTTTGAAGTTGCGCGGTACAACTCACATGAAAGGCGAATATCCTTTTACTATGACTAATGACGGCATTAATATTTTCCCATTGGGAGCGATGCGATTAACTCAAAAGTCTTCTAACGTGCGGGTTTCTTCCGGCGATAAAACTCTCGACGAGATGTGCGGCGGCGGTTTCTTTAAAGACTCGATTATTTTAGCTACGGGTGCAACGGGAACCGGCAAAACCTTGTTGGTAAGCAAATTCTTGCAAAATGCTTGCATGAACGGCAATCGGGCGCTGCTTTTTGCCTATGAAGAATCGCGGGCTCAGTTGTTCCGCAATGCTTATTCTTGGGGCATTGATTTTGAAGAAATGGAACAGAAAGGACTGCTAAAACTGCTGTGTACTTACCCGGAATCTGCGGGTTTGGAAGACCACTTGCAGACGATTAAATCAGAAATTGCGGAATTCAAACCTTCTCGAATTGCTATTGACTCGCTGTCGGCCTTAGCTAGGGGTGTTAGTAATAATGCTTTTAGGCAATTTGTAATCGGAGTAACTGGTTTTGCGAAGCAGGAAGAAATCACTGGCTTTTTTACAAATACCAGCGATCAGTTTATGGGTTCTCATTCGATTACTGACTCCCATATTTCTACGATTACTGACACGATTATCATGCTGCAGTATGTAGAAATTCGCGGGGAAATGTCGCGGGCAATTAATGTGTTTAAGATGCGCGGTTCGTGGCACGACAAAGGGATTCGGGAATATACGATTACTGAACGGGGGCCGCAAATTAAAGATTCGTTCCGTGGCTACGAACGGGTCATCAGCGGTTCTCCGACTCGGATTGCGATTAATGAGAAGAGTGAGTTATCGCGGATTATTCAGGGGGTACAGGGCCCAGATGATGACGATATTTAATAGCAAACAGTCGGTTTTAGGGTGCTCTTAGCAAACACTTTATAACTGTTGTTGAGAAACTCATACCCTGTACGGTCGATTGACAATGACAAAATAGGTTTGTAGTGCGGAATGCGAGTCCGTTCTTGGGTTGCGGACTCCAGGAAGCGCAGCGCGATCCATTTTTGTTAGTCTAATCGATCGGACATCACATTAGAGGTAGCCAAGCAAGTCATATCAATTCCGGTTGCAATCATACATGATGTTAACGGTTAACTGTTAACGGTTAACTGTCAACAGTGAATTTACTATTCCGATGAAGAGAGGATTTGATATCAGAACCGTATTGCTAGACATTCCCCAAACCGCCGATGATACTCACCTCAACCCCCTAATTCTTCGTAATTGGGGAAATAAAAAACCTCAAACCGTTGATTTATCGTGGGTTTGAGGTTTTTAAGTGTAGTAAGCGGGCAGCGGGAATCGAACCCGCATAGTTAGCTTGGAAGGCTAAAGTTTTACCACTAAACTATGCCCGCACACAGAATCTAAATATAACACAAGCTTCTAAAAATTGCAATAGGCCTGTGCAAAATTTTTTAAGTTGTCCCTCCCAAGGGCTAAATCGGGACTTGGAGCCCGATCGCCCAATCCAGCCAAAAATCTCCCTTTCCCAGGCTACCAAAGGCTTTACGGGTGGAAATAATCGTAGACTTGCTGCGCCAGACGCGGGCCAATCCCAGAAACTTCTGCCAACTGTTCGGGAGTCGCTAAACGCAGATAGTCGATCGACCGAAAATGCGCTAACAACAGTTTTTGTCGGTGGTGTCCCAATCCGGGAATTTCATCAAGGCGCGATCGCTTCATTCTCTGACTTCTTTGATCCCGGTGAAAACTCACAGCAAATCTGTGCGCCTCATCCCGCACCCGCCGCAATAATTGTACCCCTGGCTGCTCAGAATTACTGGGCAGCGGCAAAGATTCCCCCGGCAAAAATATCTCCTCTCGCTGCTTGGCCAAACTGACAACCCGCAACTCATCTAGCAAATTCATCTCCCGCAAAACAGCCACAACTGCTGACAGTTGACCTTTGCCACCATCTATCATAATCAAATCCGGTTTGTCAGAAATAGTATGAGAAACCGAAGATAAACTACTGACTTTTTGCCGCAATCCTAAATTACTCAATTCATTTTCATTACTTTGATCCGTTAAATCCCGTACATTGTTCGTTGCCGAACTTTCTTTTTCCTTATTCTTGCGGAATCTCCTGCCGATAACTTCTGCTAAACTCGCAAAATCGTCAGAATGACCCGATTTAATTTCAGGATTCTTAATTTTGTAATGGCGGTAGTGTTGATTGGCCGGCAAACCATCAATAAATACGACGCGGGAAGCTACCGCATCCGAACCTTGGATGTGAGAAATATCGTAACCTTCTATGCGGTGCGGCAGTTCGGGCAAATCGAGAAGTTCTGCTAAATCTTCCATTGCTTGAGAATTGCGATCGCCCAATCTCTGCATTCTCGCCAATTCATACTCAGCATTGCGTTCCACCATCTCAATCAACTCCGCCTTAGTTTGGCGCTGCGGAGTCACAATTGTCACTTTTCGTCCTTTACGATTGCTCAACCAATCTGCTAATATTTCCGCTTCTGGCAATTCGTACTGCACTGAAATTTCGCTGGGAATTTCTACAGATTCGACATTTTGATAATGTTCCTCCAACACCCGCTGCAAAATTGCTCCCGGTTCTCCCCCCGCTTCCCCACCTTCGCAAAGAGGGGAGGAAACAGAAAGTTGAGACAACTCTTGGCCCGCCTTGGTAAGGGGCGGTTGGGAGGGTATTTCTGCAATAAATCCCAGTCTTCCGACTAATTGGCCGGCACGAATCTGGAATAATTGAACGCAAGCGTGCTGAGTGCCGGCTGCAAGGGCGATCGCATCTCTAGAAACCGTATCATCGGGTAAAGAAACTTTTTGGCCAGCACTCAAAGACTGCAAACCCTTAATTTGATCTCGAATCCGCGCCGCAGTTTCAAAGTTTAAATCTTCCGCTGCTTGTTCCATTTGCGGTTCCAGAATATCCAGCAATTCCTGAGTCCTTCCCTGAAAAATCATCGCTACCTTTTGGATAATTTTGCGGTATTCTTCCGGCGAAGTTAGCCCTTGACAAACGCCGACGCAGCGGCCGATGTCGTAGTTCAAACAGGGACGGTCTTTAAACAGCGGCTGAGGGCGCTGTCGCAGGGGGAAAATCCGCTTGATTAAATGCAGCGTACTCCGCAGCGCACCTGTATCGACGTAGGGGCCGTAGTAGCGGTCTTTTGCACTGCTGGCGCGACGTTTGCGGGTGATGAAAATGCGCGGGTATTCTTCCGACCAAGTGATGCACAAATAAGGATATTTTTTATCATCCTTGAGGAGGACATTAAAGTAAGGTTGGTGCTGTTTTACAAGGTTTGCTTCTAATGCTAAAGCTTCCGCTTCTGTGTCGGTGGCGATAAATTCAATTTCCCGCACTTGCTGTACCATCATCGCGATGCGGGGACTGAGGTTTTGGCTTTCGCGGAAGTAGGAACGGACGCGATTTCGCAGTTTTTTTGATTTACCGATATAAAGGATGCGATCGCTCTCGTCTCGCATTAAGTATACACCAGGAACCGCCGGAATTTCTTTGAGGCGACTTTCTAGGCGTTCCGAGTCTTTAACTAACGGCAGAGTTTTTGTGGATGGCATTGCAAGCTATCTCAGCAAAATAGAGACTGATTGTACACTTTTTTATTTTACCTTAATTCTGTCTTTTTTTACGGCTGCTACCGCAGCCAAATTCACCGATTAAACTTGAAAATTAGTTACAATATCTGAGATAAAAACTTGCGGGTGCGTTCTTCCTTCGGATTCTGAAAAAACTCTTCCGGCCCGGCTTCTTCCACTAAAACGCCGCCGTCCATCAATACAATGCGATCGGCTACTTCGCGCGCAAATCCGACTTCGTGAGTTACTACTACCATTGTAATTCCAGTTTCAGCCAAATTTCGCATCACATCTAAAACTTCTCGCACCATTTCTGGATCTAATGCTGATGTTGGTTCGTCAAAAAGCATAATTTTAGGCTGCATTGCTAAAGAACGTGCAATTGCTACCCGTTGCTGCTGTCCGCCAGATAGCTGTCCGGGATATTTTTGTGCTTGTTCCAAAATTCCCACTCTTTCTAACAGTTGCATTGCTGCTTCTTCGGCTTTTTTCTTGGGCCAGCGGCGCACCCATACGGGCGCTAGCATGACGTTTTGCAAGACTGATAGGTGGGGAAACAGGTTGAATTGTTGAAATACCATTCCTACTTCCCGGCGAATTGTCTCGATGTTCCGCAAGTCGTGGGAAAGTTCGATTCCGTCGATCGTTATTTTACCTTGCTGATATGCTTCTAAGGCGTTGAAAGTACGAATAAATGTGGATTTTCCCGAACCGGACGGGCCCATTATGACGACGACTTCGCCTCGGTTGACGTTCATGCTAACGCCTCGCAGTACGTGAAATTTTCCGTACCATTTGTGGACGTTTTCTGCTACGATTACTGTTTCGGGACTTGTGGATTGAGTTTCCATGATTTTTTTATTTGTTAACCGCTGATGAACGCAGATGAACGCTGATAGAGATTTGTGTTTAAAAATTGTCTAATGACTAATGACTAGGCTTCGGCTTCGCGAGCGGCTAAAATGACTGATGACTAGCCTTCGGCTTCGCGAGGGGCTAAAATGACGTTGGACTAATGACTAATGACTTTTTTCGAGACTGCGTTCTAGTTTGCGGCTAGCTAATGACATTGAATAGCAAAATACCCAATAAATTAGGCCGACGAATATGTAAACTTCGGCGTATCTGCCGATGTATGATGGATTTGCTAAAATTGCGCGGGATATTCCGATTAATTCTAACATTCCAAATAGCGCAAGTAGGGATGTATCCATGAATAATCCGATAAATTGACCGCCGATCGCCGGAATGACTGTTCGCAACGCTTGGGGTAGTACAATGAGAATTGTAAGTAGTGGTGTGTTTAGCCCGATCGCCCTTGCCGCTTCTATTTGTCCCCTGGGTACGGCTTGCAAGCCCCCGCGCACGTTTTCTGCCAAGTATGCCGCACTGAATAATGTTAATCCGGCGATCGCCCTTACGACTCTATCTAATTTGGGATATTCCGGCGGCAAGAATAATTGCAGCATCACTTGACCTAAAAACAAAATGCCAATTAATGGCAAACCGCGAACGATTTCAATATATAATGTTGAAAGCAGTTTGACGACGGGCAAAGAACTTTGTCTCCCCAGGGCTAGCAATACTCCCAAGGGAAAGGAAAGCACAATGCTAATTATTGCTAAAAACAGCGTCAACACTAAACCGCCCCAATCATTTGTCGAGACTTCTCTCAAACCTAACCCGCCTTTAATTAGCCACAAAATCAGCGGGAAGGATAAAGCCCAAATTCCTGGCATCCAACCCATGATTTTAGGGTTGACTTGTCTGGCGGTGACGTAGCCGACGATGGCTGCGATAATAATTCCTAAGAGGTAGAAGCGAGAGGTTTGGTCGATCGGCGAAATTAGCGCACCGACAACCGCAGCAGCGAGTAAAATCAATGTAGGCGCATTCCAAAGTCGTTCTTCCCGCTGAATATTTCCCCAAGTCAAGCCTCCCAACAAAGCAATTATTCCCGCCACTATCCACAGCCGCCAGTAGGATTCGCTGGGAAATCTGCCCGCAAAAAATAGCGGCAAGTTGGCTTCTAATACCCGCCACTGAGCTTTTGTTGTAGCCCAAACGATAATTCCTTTGATAGTTTGGAAACCGACAATCAGACAAACTACTGTAAAAATGCAGTTGTACCAGGTACTAAATAGGTTTGTGCGCGCCCAATTCCAAGGTGTGGGCGATTCGGTGGGGGGAGGCGGTAGTACGGGGGTTTTTTCCATAATTCTTTAGTGGTTAGTGGTTAATTTATAATTGCACTTATATCTAGCCTTTTTCAGTAACATTAGATGCTAGGAGTGGGCATTGGGCGGAGCGAAGCGGAGGGATTGGGCGAGCGCGAAGCGGAGGGATTGGTCATTGGGCAAACCTCATTTTATTGAGAACAGCTATACTAACATTTCTAAAGTTTTTACGGCTTTCTAGTTTCTGTTCGTTCGCAAACAAATTAGCAGTTTCAGAATAACTTAATTTAAATGTTTTCAAGACGCTGCTTAAACTGAAGTCACTGTAAGCCATTTGATTTGCCTTATTGTTACCAGAATTAAATTTTTATCTTTCCTTGAGTTGTACGGTTCGATTGTACCAATTCATGAATAGAGAAACTATTAAACTAATTGTCAGGTATGTTACCATGATAATTAGCATTGCTTCGATCGCCCGACCGGTCTGATTCAAAGTCGGAGAACCCACTACAAAGTAAACATCGGGATAAGCAACCGCCACCGCTAAACTCGAATTCTTAGCTAAATTCAAATACTGACTGGTTAAAGGCGGCACTATCACCCGCAAGGCTTGCGGCAAAATTACCATCCGCATCGCGGTTCCCGATTTTAGTCCCAAAGATTTTGCTGCTTCCCACTGACCTCGCGATACTGACTGAATTCCGGCGCGGACAATTTCTGCAATATAACTCCCAGTATACAAGCTCAGTCCTGTTACTAAGGCTGCAAATTCTGGAGTTATTTTTAATCCTCCTTGGAGTTGCAATGCTGGTGTCAGGCGCGGAAAATCTAGGCGCAAAGGCAGATTTTTGGTGATAATTAAAGCTACGATCGCACTTAGCCCGATCGCACCTGCCGCCCAAAATAACTGTCTTCCCGGCTTCGCTGTTTCCAGCATCACCCGCCCCCGCCACATCCACAGCCCCGCCGCAGCCAAAACTCCGACAGTTAATAAAATCAACCAAATCTCAAAACCGGGCAAAGGTGCAGGCCAAGGTACAGCAATGCCGCGATTTGTCAAGTAAATCGGCCCTTTCATCTGCGGGTTATCTTCCAGTTTTGGCAGGGAAATGAACACTGCAAAATACCAGAAAAATAATTGCAGCAATAAGGGCGTGTTTCGCAGAATTTCTACGTACAAAGCAGCCAAATTTCGCAGCAACCAGTTGTCGGAAAGGCGCGCAATTCCTACCGTCACGCCCGCAATTGTTGTGAAAACAATCCCCAGACCCATTACCCGCAGCGAGTTGACTAAACCGACAAAATAAGCTTGTCTGTAGGTGTTTTCGGGACTGTAGGGAATTACGCTTTCGCCGATATCGAAGGATGCTTGGGAATTGAGAAAGTCAAATCCAAATTCAATCCCTAGTTGCGCGTAATTGGCGCTGATATTGTCCCAAAAAATGGCGATTACAGTTATTACTAAAATTAGGGCGATCGCCTGTCCGACTATTTTCCACAAGCGATCGTCTCGCAGCAGTGTTGATAACTCTTGAAATTTGGATGATTTCTTGGAGTGGCCCGGTTGAGGTTCTGTATTCATAATTTTTTAATGTAGAGCGAACTAGACTTGAATTGCATAAATCTTTGATTGATAGATCTACCGCAGGTGCAAGGCAGATGCAACCCACGATAAACGCAGATAATTTCAAGTCTTGAGAGCCAATGAATGACAGAGGTCTACTATACAGAGAATTACGCACCAATAGCCCAGAAACCGGGTTTTTGAAGCGGTAAAGAGCAAGCGTCAAATATTTGCGTAAAAAACCCGGTTTCTGGGACGAAGCGCGTTTAAGTCCTGATGAAATTAACGGAAGGGTGGCGAGTAAAGCAAACCGCCATCTTTCCAGAGTCTGTTTTGACCTCGGTCTAACTTAAGTGTACTTTTCGGGCCGAGGTTGCGATCGTATATTTCCCCGTAATTCCCCACTTTTTTAACAACGCGGAGAGCGAAATCGTCCGAGAGTCCGAAACCTTTACCTAAGTCTCCTTCTTTTCCTAGCAAACGTTTGACGTTTGGATCGGTACTGCTTGCTGCAATTTTATCTACATTTGCTGAATTAATTCCCAAATCTTCAGCTTCAATCGTCGCAAAAATAATCCATCTCACCGCATCCGCCCATTTCGCATCGCCGCTTTTTACCGCTGGGGCTAAGGGTTCTTTTGACATCACTACCGGCAAAATCACATTGTTCTCGGAATTCGGTAGAGTTGTGCGCTTAGAAAGAAGTTGCGATCGATCGGAAGTAACACCTTGACAGCGACCTTCTTGATAGGTAGCAAAGGTAGCATTCACATCTTCAAACACGACAGGAGTGTATTTGACTCCTAATTTTCGCATTTGGTCGGACAAATTTTGTTCGTTGCTCGTACCTGTCTGCACGCAGATAGATTTGCCCGCAAAATCTTTTAAACTTTTGATGCCGCTGTCTTTTTTGACCATGATGCTTTGAGAGTCATAAAAGACAATTGGCGCAAATTCCAGTCCCGTAGTGCTGTCGCGACTTGCCGTAAAGGTGGTATTTCGGCTGAGAATGTCGATTTCTCCAGATTGCAAAACTGTAAATCTATCTTTGGCGTTGAGCTTTCGGTATTCGACTTTTTCGGGATCGTCAAATATTGCGGCCGCCACCGCCCTGCACACATCTACATCGAGTCCCGAATATTTACCTTTTTCGTCTACAAAGCTAAAACCCGGTAGTTCGCCGCTGACGCCACAAATGAGTTTGCCGCGGCTGACAATAGTATCTATCCGGCTGGAACCTTGTTGCGATTTGCCTTCACCAGAATTTGTCGCTGTATTTTGTCCGGTTTGTGCCGATCGATCCCGACAAGATGCTAGCGGTGCGACTAATAACACGCTTGCTAGCAATAGAAATCCCCATTTACGCATAGATTTTAGTAGAACGCTTTCCTGACGATCCTACCTTGTAGCTGTCGATAACTTTGCCGATCGCCCATTTACAACATTGGGCTGCTTCAAATTAGCTGTTGTGAACCGCGACAACTCCACGCAAACCAGCCGATCTTTTTGAGCCGGCTGCGGGCGATCGCCCTTGTCTACAATATTTATCCAATTTTGATTTAATGGGCTCAGAACTGATCGGGGGCCAAACGCTCCTCAGCTAAATCGCGAATTAGCGACAGCCGAGACTCGATGTACTCGTTCAACACATCTGTTTCATTGCCATTGAGCGCAGAATTTGCCTTTAACTGCTTCAGCAGCCACTGTACCAGGGTGTCATCGTCTAAATTGACTAACAGAGTGGCTTGGGTGGTCTCAATTAACGACCAGAGTTGACGTAACATGATTGGAGTCATAAAACCTCCTCAAGCGTAAATACGCAGTTAATGGGTTGGGCGGGCGAAAATCCGATCTTAGTCTTTCAAGCCGATATACGAAAAGTACCTTTTGAGCGATCGGCTTAATGATTATTTTATATTTCACCACAATAACTCAATTTAGTAGTGTCAAAAGCTACAACACACAAGATGTTATAAGAGTTCCTAATCTCGTCACATAGAAATAAATATCTTGATAAAAAGTTAAAAATCTTTACAGGTTATCGATCGCAGGGGCTAATAGGAGGTATTTGCGATCGGGCGATCGGGCCACTTTTGCATAAAATCAATCAAGTCCTAGGTTGCGTCG
The DNA here is from genome assembly GCF_036700765.1 of Microcoleus sp. S1D4. Lineage (NCBI taxonomy): Bacteria > Bacillati > Cyanobacteriota > Cyanophyceae > Oscillatoriales > Microcoleaceae > Microcoleus > Microcoleus sp. S1D4. Next base: position 56,615 of record NZ_JAUBPP010000032.1, on the reverse strand, counting down.
CCTAGCGAAAATCCCTAAACATATCCATAATCTCATAGATCCGCACCTTGCAAACTATCGCCCGTGCAAAAAACCCAACACTTCTTTTGTAGCCAAACTATCATGATTTTTTAGGCCTGGGCACTCATACAAATACTGTAGAACCTATCACTGACCAGCAGTCCACTTTTCAACCCCCGCCAGAATTAATTCTAATTCAGCGATGATTTTCGTCGCGCCCTCCAAATCGTTTGATTGTGCCAGACGTTCAAGCTCAGCAGCCAAATCCGGCATTCGCCGCACCGCCGCCGTAGCGCTGACACCTTTAATTTGATGCGCGTGGCGGGCCAGCGCCTGCACATCTCCCGAAGAAATCGCCCCCTTAGCTGCTTTTAAATAACTGTCAGTATCCACCACAAAAGTTTGCAAAATTTCCAGCTCAAAATCTAAATCAGCGCCAGCAATTTCGTGCAAACGCGCCATATCCACTACAGATTCTAGATCCGCTGCAGAGTTTTCGAGTTCCTCGCCCTGAAACTTGGGACTTTCAATTTTTAACTTTACCGACCAATTTTCGAGTACAGATTTTAACTTTTCGATCGAAATAGGTTTGCTAATATAATCGTCCATCCCCGCCGCCAGACACTTTTCCCGATCGCCCTTCAAAGCATTCGCCGTCATCGCAATCACCACCGTATGAAGCTTCAACTCTCCCAAACCAGCAGCGCCTGTCGCTTCCAGACGGCGCAATTCCCGCGTCGCTTCGTAACCGTCCAAAACCGGCATCTGACAGTCCATCAACACAATGTCATACTTTTTGAGAGTCAGCATCGATAGCGCCTCAGCACCGTTATTCGCCACATCCGCAGCGCATCCCAAAAGTTTGAGTTGATTCAAGCCAACTTTTTGATTGATCGGAGTATCTTCAACTAACAAAATCTTCAAGCTGGCTAACTCCCGATTGTCAATAACTGAGGGTTGATTATTGGTGGGATTTGCCAGCGACAGATCGATTTCAACACTAGGGGCGATCGCATTCACCAAACAATCAAACAGCCGATGAGCTTTCACCGGTTTAGTTAAATAGCCGCTAAAACCGATATCTACCAAACGTTTCGCCTCCGATATCTGAGTAATAGAAGTCAACACCACCCAATGCGTTTGCTGCATAGCCTGCTCAGCAATCATCAAACGTTCCAGACTTCCCGCCACCATTTCCGGTAACTGAATATCAACCAAAACAATAGCGTAAGGAGAATTAATGCTGACAGCTTTGTACAGAGAGGCGATCGCCATCCAACCGTTCTCAACCTCGTCAACTTCCATTCCCCACAAAACAGCCATTTTCAGCAGCACTTTTCGCAATGTCGGCTTATCGCTAGCAACTAACATTTTTCGTCCCGCCAACACCGTTTGCAAATTCACGTCGCACGCTGTCCTCGCAGCAGTCAAATTTTCCTTAACAGCCGGCACAGTAAACCAAAAAGTTGAGCCTTGACCAAGCGTGCTTTCCACGCCTATTTGACCCCCTAGCAACTCCACCAACTGCTTAGAAATAGCCAAACCTAAACCTGTACCACCGTATTTTCTCGTCGTAGAAGCATCAACTTGAGTAAAAGATTGAAACAGCTTTATTTGGTCTTCTGTCGTTATACCAATTCCTGTATCTGTGATTTTAAACAGCAGGAACAGCGATCGATCGCTTCCGAGTTTTAACGGCTGCATATTCTCTAATTTTTGGCGGGCGGCACTGGCTGCCACCAACCCCGGAGGTCTGCCAGTAGAAACTTCAATTACTACTTCTCCTACTTCGGTAAACTTAATCGCATTATTGATTAAGTTAGTGAGAATTTGTCGCAACCTCGCTGCGTCGCCTCTAATTTTCTGCGGCACGTCGCTGTCAATCAGCGCCACCAATTCTATACCTTTTTCTTGTGCGGGAGTTGCTAACAAATCCAGCACTTCATCCAAACAGATACTGAGGTCAAATTCGATGGTTTCCAAGCGCATTTCTCCGGCTTCCAGTTTGGAGAGATCGAGAATATCATTAATGATTGATAGCAAATTTTGGCTGCTGAGTTTCAGCGTCTGCACAAAGTCTAGCTGTTCGGGAGTGAGATTTGTTTTCAGCAGCAAATCAGTCATTCCCATCACTCCATTCATCGGAGTGCGGATTTCGTGACTCATATTTGCTAAAAATAGCGACTTCATTCTAGAGGCTTCTAGGGCTGCTTCTCGGGCTTGCTGCGCTTGTTCAAACAAAGTAGATTGCTGAATGGCGATCGCCAACTGCACGCTCAACCTTCCCAGCAAATCCACCTCAGAATCAGTCCAAGCGCGTGGGCCACCGCACTGGTGAGCAACCAGCAATCCCCACAACCGATTTTGACTGGTTTCCCAACTCGCGATGGGCGATTCTGTTCCGGGAGTTTTTGACCAATTTTCGGCGATCGACTCTTGATTTTCATCGCCGATAAAAATTGGGACAACTAAATTAGCCCTTACCTGCAAACTCACCAAAAAATTTAGGTGGATGTCGCTCAAGCTTGCCGCATGAACATCTTCAATAGCTTGAATTTTACCAGCGCGGTACACCGATACATAACTTTCCTCAAAAGATGATTCTTCCAGCTTTCTGTCTAGCAGCGGCATCCAATCCTCGCCCACAGATTCCACAACCACAATCGCTGTTTCCTCCGAATCAAAACGATAAATTACCGTGCGGTCAGTCGCCAGCAAATGCCGCACTTCTTCCACGGCTGTGCTCAGAGTTTGAGTGAGATTGAGAGACTGCCGGACTCGCTGGGCGATCGCCGAAACCAGCCGTTCTTGTTCTGCTTGTTCCCGCAGCATTCTCTCAGCTTGCTTGCGTTCTGTCACATCGCGAATTACCGCAGCAAAGCACAGCGGTTCGCTTCTTTGAGGATGCTTTACCAGAAAAGCATTTATCACCACATCTATGCGTTTTTGGCTGTGGAAGTTCTGCATTTTACCTTCACCTTGCCACTGACCGTCACTGAGCATTTTGGGCAAAATTTCTTGAGTAAATTCTTGTTTAAAAGTGTGACCTATATAATCCCATATCTCCGTATAAAGCATTTCCGAAAGCTGATCTACACCAACCATTTTGCGTCCGGCTTCGTTGACAAACAGTGTGTGGCCTTCGAGAGTAGCCATACCGATAAAATCGCTGCTATTTTCAATCAACGACACAAATTTTTGCCGTTCTTCTTCTTCTTTTTTGCGTTCGGTAATGTCGCGCTTGACGCAGACGTGACAAATTATATCGGCGCTGTTGTTCATCACAGAGTATGCCGCTACGTCGATCGCCAGCGTGCGCCCTTTTTTAGTAGAGTTAGTAATTTCGCCCCGAAAAGTTCCTGTTTTCGCTAAATTTTTGGTAATTGCCGAAAAGCGCTCCTCCGCCACCAGCGGCGGCGCTTCTGCTTCTAATTCTGCGTCTGTGTATTCTAGCAGCGATTGGTGAGCGCGATTTTGTTCGAGAAAAAACCCATCAGCATCGATAATTACGATCGCATCGTTGGAGTTTAAAAATATTTCTCGATAAAGTTTAAGTTTGTCCTCAGCTCGCTTGCGTTCGGTGATATCTCTTTTGACGCTGACGTAACAAACCACATCCCCAGCATCATTGAGAACCGCAAAAGCCGAAAGTTCCGCCTCAAAGATTCCGGCTTGTAAAGCCTTAACACAGGTTATTTCGCCTCGATAACTCCCTGTTTCGGCTAAGCTTTGCAGCAGCGACGCAAAAGCCGGTTCTCCCATGTGAATCGCAGGGGTTTTTCCCCACAATTTCGATGAACTGTAACCCAGCAAAGCTGTGTGAGCTTGATTTGTTTCTAAATAATAACCTTGGGGGTCTAAAATGGCGATCGCATCGTTAGACTTTAAAAATATTTCTTGATAAAGTTGCAGTTTTAATTCCGCTCGTTTGCGATCGCTAATATCCGTGAACAAGCCGTAGTAAACTATCTCCCCCGATTCTTGCATTTCCGGTTGAGAAGCTCCTTGCATCCATTTCAGTTTTCCCGACGGAGTAACAATTCTGCCTTCCCACCGCCAAGGCTGCAAACTTTCAGCAGAAATCTGCACCGAGTTAACAAAATCATCTCGATCTTCGGGATGAATCATGTCAACAATTACATTAAAATCTTGCTGAGCCACCTCTGGTTCTATTTCATACAATTCTCGACAGCCCGCGCTCACAAACGAGAAGGTCATCGAACCGTCTGGCTGCAAGTCAATTTGATATACCGTACCAGGTACGCTAGCAGTAATTTTTTGCAGTTTGGCTTGGCTTTGATTTCTGGCTTCCTCTGCTGCAGAGTGTTCTAAAATTTCCCGATAAATACCCAAAACCCCAAATATATTGCCCTCCGCATCCCGCAGCGGCAGTTTTTGGGTGTCAAAAAAGTGTTGTCTGTCGCCTCCAAAGACGATCGCCTGGTAGGGATTGCGAACCATCTCCCCGGCGAGTACAGCTCGATCTTCCTCGCGAATGCCCCTAACAAAGCCTTGGCGATCGCCAAATACGTCTGCTGCTGAAAATCCTAATTCAATGTCATCTTTTCCGAGAATTTCTTCAACATTTTTCCCTAAATATTGCGCCAAAATTTGATTAACAAAAATGTATTTAAAATTTCTATCTTTGGCAAAAACTATGTCCGGCGCACAGTCCGCCAAAGCCCGCAATACGAATTCTTTAGTTTCCTCACCGACTGCAAAATTATCTCGATCTTTTTCCTTGACATTCGGCTTTTTAGCTGCTAAATTAATCAAAGATGTTGCACAGATTTGAGCGACAGTTTGGAGCAAACAAAGGTGTTCGATATTAAAAGCAGTTGCCTGCTCTGCACCGATAAAAAATACTCCCAACAATTCTTGACTTTCATCTTCGTTAGCTGGTGCCATCAAGACAGACTTAAACTGACCGATTGGTGGCAAAGCGATGTTGTACGCCCAGTCCCGATTTCCAGCGAGCCATTCAACGCGGGCTGCTTGCAATCGTGCTTTAATTTTGGCTTTGGTGCGAGCAGTTAAAGGGTTTGACAGTGGTTGGAGGTATAGTCGATCGTCCGGTAGCGTCAAAAGTTCGTTAGCGTTAGCGAAGCGATCCGAAGGAAAGCCCGCCCCTAGGGTGGCTGGGCCCTCGAAGAGGATCGTCTCCGCAGGAATCAGACGCCCGATATGTTCGATACACGCAGACCAAATTTCCTCAGCAACCCTGGCAAGTTGTACTTTCACGGTAAGTTCGTTGAGAACTTGCAGTTCAAAAGTACGCTGGCGGACTTGTGCTTTGAGGCTGGCGGCTAGGATTTGCATAGTGCTCACCACACAGGTTTCCTTATATTATAATTATTGATTTTCAAACTTTTTTAAACAATAATTTTAAAATATATCCGGCGAAAAGACAACTTTTTTAGATTTAAATTACCTTCATTCGTCACAAAATAAAAGCGCGATCGGGAGCGAAGCAGCAGTGCAAGACACCTGCTTCGCTCCCGCTGCAAAGTTGAAAAGTGAAATTATCCCATCAAAATCACGTTATCAATAACGTGGATGACACCATTGTCAGCTTCGATATCTGCCGCGACAACAGTAGCGTTTTTCACTTCAAAACCGTCAGAACAATCAATTTTAATTGGCGAACCTTCTAAAGAAGTAACAAAACCGAGTTTTGCCAAATCAGCCTTCATAAACTTGCCGGAGACGACGTGAAACATCAAAATTCTGCTCAATTGGGGGACATTCTGCACTAGCGTAGTGATAGTTCCCGGTGGCAATTTCGCAAAAGCATCGTCAGTGGGTGCAAAGACCGTGAAAGGCCCCGGACTTTTGAGTGCATCTACTAAATTAGCTACTTGCACCGCTGTTACAAGGGTTTGGAAGGAACCCGCACCTACGGCAATATCCACAATATCAGGCATTTTGTTCTACCTCGTTTGGCAAAAAAGTTCTATTAAGTATCGTAAACTGATGCGGGCAAAAATACCTACTGTCTTTACTAAAAAATTGGTAATTCGTTGAGGTGCTGGGATTTATCTCCTCTCTTATTTTGCGGGTACAAGTCCGAACTTTCTAACCTGACAATGGTTATTTTATAGGTATCATATTATTAACTAATATGTAACTTAGTCGCGAGGCAATTTAAGATCCCTACAAGATTGCTGGCGGTTAGGACACCAAAACCTTTGTTTCTAAATATGTTATTTCTAAATTCAAACCCTCTCCTTTATGAATATTGAAGCTGCCATACAGAATAGAAATCTCAAAAATATCCGTATGAATTAAAGCTGCTTGACGGTGTTCGTCTTCACCCAAATGAATGCCAATTAAATCAGCTTCAGGTTCTTGTACATCTTCAGGATGAAACACTTCCCAACTGACATCTCGGCAGTCATGAAATACTATGGTATAAGGCAAGCGATCACCTGTAGGATCGTAAATACATTGAAATAAAATTTCATTTCCCCACAAAGAGACATTGACATTGGTTACGAGGGATGTCAGTCCACCTAAATTAAGTAAGTTGTAGTCATCCGGCATACTAATTCCTCACTTTTTCTCCAGTATTGTGTGTACCCAGAATTGGGTTGCCAAATTCATCGCGTGTTTTGATCAAACTGCCGTCTTTGTCAAGACGCAAACCTTTGTTTATTCTTCTGCCATCTGAACCGTATCTAGGAGCAGCGGTGCGTATAACTTCACCATCAATACGAATATGGACTCGCGAACGAGCGGCAAATTCCTATTCAAGATAACCACCTTTAGTAGGTCGGATTTCTGCACCCAGTCCGCGCAAAAAGTCATCGACTTCTTGGCGAGTCATTCCGGTTAAGTTTCCAAATTCCGATGCAGTTCCATGTCCTCCAACTCCCTGACTCGGCACGCCAGTCTCCCCACCAACCATTGCTGATTTGAGTTTAACACGGTTGGAAGAAGGAAGTTCGGCAACGAGCAATGTACGGGATGTAACGGATGTAACTGATGTAAGTCCGTCGGAAGATGGAAGAAGGAAGTTCGGCAACGAGCAATGTACGGGATGTAACGGATGTAAGTCCGTCGGAAGAAGGAAGAAGGAAGAAGGAAGAAGGAAGAGGGAAGAAGGAAGAAGGAAGAAGGAAGAGGGAAGAAGGAAGAGGGAAGAAGGAAGAGGGAAGAGGGAAGAGGGAAGAATTATTCCTTAAACTCGCAATTTTCAATTTTCAATTTTCAATTACCAATTACCCAAAGAATAGGGGTACGCACTGCGCCCCCTATTAATAAACTAACTAAAGTGGTAAAGAATTATTGATTAGCCGAGTTGAACTTTAACCACGCGGTTCTTTTCTGCTTCCGCCTTTGGTAAAGTCAAGTTCAAAATCCCATTTTTGTACTCAGCTTGTACGCTGTCATTTTGAACTCGTGCGGGTAGGGGAATCACCCGGCGGAAGGAACCGTAGCGAAACTCTGAACGGGTTATGCCTTTATCTTCGCTCTTGATTTCCGATCGCCTTTCGCCACTAATAGCCACCGCTTCTGCGGTTACTTGTACGTCCAAATCCTGAGCTTCCATTCCTGGGATTTCTAACTTAAGGTGGATGGCTTCGGGAGTGTCATTGAGTTCGGCGGGGGGGACAAAAGCTAGGCCGTTAGATGGGCGATCGGTCGCTGGTGTCAAGCTATCAAACAACCGATTCATTTCTCGCTGCAAGGAGTCCATTTCTCGCAAAGGTTCCCAACGAATAAGTGCCATAATTGATACCTCGAATCTCTTACGTTGTTAGAGGTTGAGAAACACTTGACTCAACCTGTATTTAATATATTCCTGCTTCCGCAACAGCGATATTCGGTTTTCCGCAAAAAGGGCGATCGCATTTCCGAACATTGGCGATCGTACTGCTAAATCATTACAGGCGCAGGTATCCGAGGGAGCCACAGCTAAATAATGTTAAATTTGAGATTGCTCTGCTTTTTCTCAAGTCGGTCAATCCCACCGCGAATGCTGATAAGAAGCGTAGGTATCAAACAAAGCACCAACCAAACCAAAAGCTAGACCGATCGCCAAAACACCCTGCAGAGGAGAGCCACTGCCGAAAGTCGCTAAGAACTGTAAAATCATGTTTTCTCCAGAACGACCGAGCCCTTGGAAGCCAGGGACGAGGCTAATCAGCGCACAGCCAGTCAATCCCGCGCCGATCGACAATAAGGGAGCGACAAAGCTCAACAGGCCCGTCAGCAGTAAAGAGCGAAGAAAATTAGGAAATATGCTCATAAGAGTCAGTAAATTCAGCTAAACTGCCGAAAGGTGCAAGTAAACAAAACTTGTCTTTTTCTACGATAGGCAGCGATCGCCCTCCGCAGCCAATTCTGTCAAAAATCTTAAATCTTAGAGAAGAAACTTGTTTAAGATTTGTAGATAGATTTCATTTTTGGCAGTTGTTCTACAGTCAAAATCCCTTGAGTACAACTACACAGTCGAGCCTCAGTTTGTGGAGTAAGCGGTTGTTCGCAGCAATTTTATTGGGCGGCCAAGTCATGCTGCACCTGCTGACGCGCAAAATTAACCGCCGCAACACCCTCGACCAAATGGCAGCAGTTGGCCCGGAATCGCTGTTGATTGCTTTGCTGACTGCTGGTTTTGTCGGCATGGTATTTACTATTCAGGTAGCGAGGGAGTTTATTAACCTCGGTGCCGGCAATGTCGTCGGCGGCGTTTTGGCTTTGTCTTTGACTCGCGAACTCGGCCCCGTTTTAACAGCGGTAATCGTGACGGGACGGGTAGGTTCGGCTTTTGCGGCGGAAATCGGCACGATGCAGGTCACAGAGCAGATAGATGCCCTGCTGATGCTCAGAACAGACCCGATAGACTACTTAGTAATTCCCCGCGTCATTGCTTGCTGCTTGATGCTGCCAATTCTGACAATATTGTCCCTAGTCACCGGCATCATCGGCGGGCTGCTGATTGCAACGACAATGTACGGCATCTCTCAAACAGTGTTTTTAGAATCTGTCCGGCATTTCCTGAGTCTGTGGGATATTTGCAGCGCAGCAATTAAGGCTTTTGTGTTCGGTGCTTTGATTGCTGTAATCGGTACTAGCTGGGGTTTGACCACCACCGGCGGCGCAAAAGGTGTGGGACAATCGACTACTACAGCGGTGGTGACGGCTTTGCTGGCAATTTTTGTGGTTAACTTTTTGATGACTTGGATCATGTTTCAGGGGACGGGTTCTAGCGTACTCAAAGGCTTGTAAGCTAGGAAACAGATAAAATATGAATAATTGGCAACATTCGTTTATGTACCTTTGATTTAAACCTGTGAATACAACCGCCTCTGCGACCGCGCCCACAAATACGATCGAGCTCGCCCCGAGTTTTGCGATTCCCCTAGTGCTGGTACTGGCCGCCGTACCGCTGCTGTTCGTGCAGAAGTGGGCGAGTTTGCCGCTTTCGCTGTTCGGCTTGTTTCTGATGTACCAAGCCGCCACCATCCGGCTGCAATTCACCGCAACGGATTTGGACATTTATCGATCGCAAAACTTAATCCGCCGCTTTCCTTACCGAGAATGGCAAAATTGGCGGATATTTTGGCCCGCGCTGCCGATTTTGTTCTATTTCAAAGAAATTAACAGCATTCACTTTCTGCCGGTTCTGTTCGATCGTAAAATGCTACAGACCTGCTTAGAACAGCGCTGTCCCCGTCAAGACTAAAAAAGTTGTTAATTTAAAATATTTAGCTTTTCCGTGCCCTGGGCCGAACAAAATTTCCCATGAATTCAGACGAATCTCCAACCCAAAAACCTCAAGAAACAGCCGCCGCTGACGGCGAACTAAACTTATCGGTATCTGAGACGGAGTACCAACTTCCATCTCAGACACCGCAAAAGCCGATCGCTCTTAACAAACCTGCCGCCCAATTCCCGCCAGAAACAGACCCCTGGGCCGAGGAAGAGGCCGAAATCGCCGATGAAGCGGACGCAGCAAGCGCGATCGACAAAATTCAGCCAGAAACAGACGATCGCTCTTTTGAAAGCGCGTTAGCGAAGCCCTCGAAGAGGATCGGTCGAATCGAGCCAGAAACAGACTCCCAGCCAACAGCAACCGCCGCAACGGTGACAGAAATTTCAGAAAATGTTACCGAAAATGTGGCAGATCGAGTTCAAAAATTGCTCCAGCAAGAACAAAATTTGACAGAAAAAATTGCGGCGCTGGAAGCCGACAAAGCCCAAGCATTAGAAGCGTTGAGCGAGGCTCAATCATCGATGGGGCGTTTGGTACAAGACGGCTTGATTCAATTAGACAAGCGCAAACAAACCCTACAAATCGAAATAGAAAAACTCGAACGCCGGCGCGATCGAATTCAAAAGGAAATGCGGACAACTTTTGCAGGCGTTTCCCAAGACTTAGCCATCCGAGTCCAGGGTTTCAAAGACTATCTAGTCGGAAGTTTGCAGGATTTGGCCGCCACTGCGGAACTCTTAGATTTGACACCGCCAATCCAAGAAACGCCCAAGCAAATGTATGCGGACGAATCGGAGTCCTCAGCACCAGTAAATCTGAGATTTGCCGAACCAGGATTTCAAGAACAAACCAAACAAATTCGCCGCATCCTCGACCAATATCGCACCCTCCCGGACTACTACGGCCCAGCTTGGCAACTCCGCCGCACCTTTGAACCCATCCACGCGGAACGAGTCTCTAACTGGTTTTTCACCCAAGGAGGAAGGGGCGCTTTGCGAACTATGGGTTCGCGCTTGCAAAATATCTTGATTACTTCGGCGATTGTTTCTGTCCTCAGAAGCGTCTACGGCGCACGGGTGCGGACTTTGGTGCTCGCCAACACTCCCGAACGTTTGGGAGAGTGGCGCAGGGGTTTGCAGGACTGTTTGGGGATTACTCGCAGCGATTTTGGCCCGGAACGCGGCATTATTATGTTTGAGTCTCCCGAGGCTTTGGCTCAAAAAGCCGATCGACTGGTGAAAGATGGCAATTTGCCGCTAATTGCGATCGATGAAACTGAGGATTTAATTAGTTTGTCAATGCTGCAATTTCCGCTGTGGCTGGCCTTTGCTCCAGATCCGCAAAGTTTGATGGTTCCTAAAGATTTTTGAATGGGTAATTAGTAATTAGTAACGGCTAATGGTAATCGGTAATTGCTGATTGGACAAGCAAAAAACACACCATACCCGGCAGGGGCGGGTTGAGTTCAGAATCTATGAAACAAGCAACTCGATCGAGGCAAAATCCGCCCTCTCTTTATGAAGGTAAAAAAAACACATTTGCTATGGCAAATTGTAAAAATACACGAAGATTAAATTAAAACATGACTAGCTGGATAGTTTTAAATGGCGCACTTTTAATAGCAGCTTATCTGCTGGGTTCAATTCCGACTGGGTACACCCTGGGTAAATGGATGCTGGGAATTGATATTCGAGAGGTGGGTTCTGGTTCGACTGGCGCGACTAATGTACTGAGGACTTTGGGGAAAGGGCCGGGGTTGGCGGTGTTGCTGGTTGATGTGTTGAAGGGCGTAAGTGCGATCGTCCTAACCCGCTACATTTACTCTCTAGATTTTACCACTCAGCTAGCGATCGGCGCAGGTATAGAAAATACTTCCACTATCATTCCTTGGATGGCAACTTTAACAGGCTTGTTTGCTGTTTTGGGCCACAGCAAGTCTATCTGGTTGGGGTTTACCGGCGGTAAATCTGTGGCTACAAGTTTGGGAGTTTTGCTGGGTTTGTATTGGCCAGTTGGTTTGGGAACTTTAGGGATTTTTGGAATTGTTTTTGCAGTGTCCCGAATTGTTTCTTTAAGCTCAATTATCGGAGCAATTAGCGTTGCTGGATTGATGTTTGCTTTACATCAGCCGCTGGCTTATGTATTGTTTGCAATTGCGGGCGGTGTGTTTGTGATTGTGCGGCACCGCAGCAATATTCAGCGTTTGTTGAACGGTACTGAACCGAGGATTGGAGAGAAATTGGAAACAGCAGCTAGCGATCGATAATCATATCATGTCCGGTTGATGACCATAACAAAAACCCTTCGTTCTTAGTCCGTTCTCCGGCTGCAGACTAAAGTCCGCATTACAAACTTTACTGATTGCGGTCAATCGAACGGATTTGATATATAGCGGTTCTCAAAAACATGAGGTATGCCAAATTATGCGACGATCAGCTTTTCGCACGGAGGCCGTCTTTACCTCCAGAAACCTCAGAAAGCCTATAGGCACTTGCGATTCCCAATTCGCAATTCCCAATTCCCAATTACCCATTACCCATTACCGGACATACCTCATCTTTACGAGAAAGGCTATAACACCTATTTCCCTAATTCTTGAGAACGCAAATAAGCCACTTTGACTGCTTCGATCGTAGCAGATCGAAAGCCATTACTTTCTAATTTAGCAATTCCGGCAATAGTTGTACCGCCGGGACTTGTCACCCGATCTTTTAATTCGGCGGGGTGCATTCCTGTTTCTTGTAATAGCTTCGCTGTACCGAATACAGTTTGGATTGCTAATTGAGAGGCGATCGCCCGTGGCAGTCCAACACAAACTCCGCCATCTGTCAAGGCTTCGATAAAAATTGCCACATAACCAGGGCCGGAACCGGAAAGCCCAGTCACCGCATCCAGCATACTTTCGGGAACTTCCACGACTTCTCCCACAGCGCCAAAGATGCGTTTTACCAATTCTAAATCGGTTGGTTGCACAAGTTTGCCAGGGGCGATCGCGCTCATTCCCGCCCCCACCGTCGCCGGAGTATTCGGCATCACCCGCAGCACTCCCCGCCCAGGGAAAGCCGGTTCTAGCTTGCTGAGCGGGACTCCTGCTAAAATCGATACTATCAACGCTTCGGGCTGGGAATTAGCCGTTTCTCCATTATTTGCTTGTTGGCGATCGATCGCCACAGCCAACTCCAAAGCTACCGTATCAAACATTTGCGGTTTAATCGCCAAAAACAGCACTTCTGTAGCGGTAGCAACTTCTAGATTGCTTGCTGTTGTAGCGATTCCGTAGGTTTCCGTCAAAAATTCGCGCCGTTGGGGTTGCGGATCGCTGACCAATATTTCTGAGGGTAAATAAACTTTTTGTGCTATGAGGCGCGACAGGAGAGCTTCTCCCATTACCCCGCCGCCGATCGTACCAAATTTGATGTTAGTCATTAGTCAGTTGTCAGTTGTCAGTTGTTAGCTAATGTTAGTGAACTACTCAGCGCTGATGCTATCGCATACAGCGTGGGCTTCTGTCTTCGCAGGGGAGTGCCTCAGATTGGACTTACGCCCCACCTTTGGACTTACCTTCCCTCCAACAGCAGAAACGGCTGTTCCATCCGTCTTTAGCATTCTGATACCTTCATTCCTGATATTTGTTGCAGCATTGCCATCTCTGTCGTGATGAGTGCCACAGTAAGAGCAAGTCCACTCGCGCACATCTAAAGACATTTCCGAGACTTGATGCAAACAAACTGAACAGGTTTTAGAGCTAGGGAACCATCGATCAATTTCTACTAACTTACCGCCTTTGCGGTCTAATTTGTAGCTCAGGAAATTGACAAAAATTCCCCAACCAGCATCAGAAATAGCTTTAGCTAAGCAATGATTACGAACCATGCCTTTAACATGAAGATTTTCTACTATGACAACTTGGTTTTTGTTGACCAGCTTTGCGCTGAGTTTATGCAGAAAATCATGCCGAAAATTGGCTACCCGTTCGTGTATCTTAGCCAGTAATTTTTTAGCTTTTTTGCGAGAATTACTGCCATCCTTTTTACGCGCTAACTTTTGCTGCTTACGCTTGAGATTGTGTTGATGTTTTACAAAATGTTGAGGGTTCTCAAACTTAGAAATCTTAGTGCCATCGGCAACGATTGCAAACTGTTTTAATCCTAAGTCAATCCCAAGGATTTTGCCAGAAGTAGAAAATTCTGGATTTTCACCTTCAATCTCAAATAAAATTGCAGCAAAGTATTTACCTGAAGGGTTTTGGCTAACTGTGACAGTTTTGATTTTTCCGTCAATCGGTCTATGTAATTTTGCTTTGACTACTCCAAGTTTAGGGAACTTGAGTTCAGCGTCAGAAATGACTTGAACATTTTGGGGGTATTGAATCGACTGCTTATGCTTTTTTGACTTGAACTTAGGAAACTGAGCTCTTTTGTCAAAAAAGTTTTTATAGGCAATCGTGAGATTAAGCGTAGCCGCCTGTAGCACTTGACTGTAGCAGTCACTTAACCATTCATATTCCTTTTTTAGGGCTGGCAGTAAAGCATTTAATGCAGATTGTCCAAGCCCTTTGCCAGTCTCTTGATAGACTTCAATCGACTTATTAAGCGCGTAATTCCACCACCAACGAGCGCAACCAAAGCTCTGTGCCAGATGCTTGCACTGCCGATCGGTAGGGTATAAACGAACTTTGACAACTTTGCGTAGCATTTAGTTACTGCTAATTCCTAATTAATAGTAAATATTAGATCAAAGGTTTTGCCGATCTACAAATATCGCAGAGCGAACAAGTGGGCATAGAACCCAATTGTTCTGTACGCTTTTATCCCGGCACTCAACGGACTACCATTAGAGTGGGGGACTTCCCGCTTGTTAGTTAATCTGCAGTCTTGATTCCACAGTTAAGCTGCTTTGCATCTAATTTGACAGTCAATTTTTCTACAATTATTGTGGGATGGGCAGGAGAGCCCGTCTTTGTATTCAATTTAGATGCGTAGCAGCTTATTAGTTGTCAACTGTCAACTGTCAACTGTCAACTGTCAACTGTCAACTGTCAGTTGACAACTGACTACTGACTACTGAGCCATTGGAGCTTGTTCTGCCGGCCAGACAGTCGGTGCAGGAGCAGCAGCAGCAGGGCGGGGGCGTCCTTGGGCTGGGGGCACTTCGTGAACCACACCAGACTGAGTTCTCACTTGCACGCAGCTAGGCGTAAACAAGAAAATGCTTTCGCCAATTCGCTCTTGATGACCGTCAAGGGCGTAAGTACCGCCCGCTACAAAGTCCACAGCTCTTTGCGCTTGGTCTGGATCCATCACAGTTAGGTTCAAAACCACAGACTTGCGCTCTTTCAGCGCTCGAATTGCTGCCGGCATCTCTTCAAAAGTGCGCGGCTCCATTACTACTACTTCCGAAATCCCGTTCATAGCTCCAGGCATTCCAATCACGTTATTCATTACTGACCCTACTCCCCCGGTTGGTGCAACAACATCCGTACCTGTCGATCCTACTACTGACCGCTCCCGCATTCTGCGATTTTGGCGGCGTTCTTCTTCTGCTGCAGCGGCTGCAGCGGCGTTCGGTTCGGGCGGTTGGTAGACGGTTTGAAAACGATCTCCATCCGCTTCGTCGTATTCGTAATCGTATTCACCTTCATTGTTGAAGCCTACAAAATCTCGTAGCTTAGAAAAAATGCTCACCATTTAAGCTCCTTCACGACTGTACTGCCCCGACTATACTCGCGTTGCGGGTTAGCCGCGGGTCGCTAACTACTCTATTTTTAACCCAAGTTGTCCTCTCTTCTAGAGCCAAACAAGCTTGTTCCTAGCCGTATCATAGTAGCACCTGCTTGAATTGCCAAATGATAATCTCCCGACATCCCCATCGAGAGCTGCTGCATTTGGATGTGGGGCAAATTTTGCTGCTGGATTTTATTAGCAAGTTCGCGGGTGCTGTTAAACAATTCTAGGATTTGCGCCTCATCTAATCCTAGCGGAGGTATTGTCATCAAACCTTGAATTTTGAGATTCTGACATTTATTCAGTTCTGGGAGGTCGGCAAGCAGTTCTGGGACTGTCCAGCCGTATTTGTCGGGATCTGGCAACATTTTGACTTGCAGGCAGACTTCCCGAGAGCAGGACTGTTCTCCCGCTATGCGATCGAGCCTAGCTGCCAATTTTAAGTTATCTACAGAATGAATCCACTGGAAATGCTCTAGGGCTTTGGCTGCTTTGTTGGCTTGCAAGTGCCCGATGAGGTGCCAGTTGATGCCGGGTAAATCTTGCAGTTGGTTTTGTTTTTCGACAGTCTCTTGAACCTTGCTCTCCCCAAAATCTCGGATGCCCGCGCCGTATGCTTCGCGGATAGCATCAGTCGATACCTGTTTGGTAACGGCAATTAACCGCACTGATTCGGGCAAGTGTTGGCGAATGCTGTTAATTCGAGAGGTAATGGTCATAGTTGCTCAATGCTCGGAAGTGGAGGGAAGGAAAGTTAGGAACGAAAATTTAATCAGTAGGGCGTGCTGAATTAATTACACTTGCATATCGCCCCAGGGCCCAATCAGCGTCAAGAGTCTTTTTGTAATTAATGATGCCCGGTTACTTAATTTAAACATCTGCTACACTTCTGTGTTTCCAGAAGCGGCGAGGGAAACAGAGGCAGAGCCTGGTAACGAGGAATTTCCTATTACGAAATTCCCAATTACCAATGACTAATGACCAATGACTAATGACCAATGACAGATTTTCGCTATTGAAATGTACGCTGGTGAATGGCTTGCAATTGGTCGTAATCTTTGTATTGCCCGTTGCGGCGGAGCGTTCGCAGGCGAATTTCTACCATCAGGCGAGCGTCGGAGCGGCTGATGGGTTCAAATCTCAGGCCGCCTGGGCCGTTTGTCACTAAGAAGAATAGGCGTTGGGCGTATAGTGTGGTGAATAATTCTTGGCTGTCTTCAACCTGGGATACCCTGAAGAGGAGGCCGAAGTTTGGATGGTTCAGGTAGGTTTCTGTAGTCATTTATGCTCACAGTCGATCGATTTTAGTTTAAAGATTTAGATTTTAGATTTAAGTTTCGCTGGGGAATCACGGGAGGGGGTTGTTTTCTGGCGGGGTACAAAGGGCGATCGCCCTAGCGGTTCAGTAGTCTCCGTCGTGGCTGAAGCTCGTGCTGCTGCTGTTCCGTGCAGTTGCACGTTTGGAGCACCGCGATCGTCCCGCCGAACTTCCACATCTGCATATCATATTCCCTGCCATCGGGTGCCTAGAGCTTTGACAACAGCGTCCTTGGCGGCCCAGCAGCTAGCTGGTTGCAGGAAACTCGATTCATTTTACCTTTAATGCTGCTGTGTTGAGAATTTTATTGCCCGCAATCCCTGCGTTCGGCGGGCGTGTAAACTTTTTCGAGGAAGCGCGATCGCCCAACGGGTCTAATGCGGCGTCAACTACCCATCAATCAATCACTCAATCCCCAAATCTAAAATCTAAAACTTGTTCCCTCGCGAAGTCGAAGAATCTAAAATCTAAAATCCTAACTATCCCAACCCCAAACCAAGCGGGCGCTCCAGA
This sequence comes from Microcoleus sp. S1D4, assembly GCF_036700765.1. Classification (NCBI taxonomy): domain Bacteria; kingdom Bacillati; phylum Cyanobacteriota; class Cyanophyceae; order Oscillatoriales; family Microcoleaceae; genus Microcoleus; species Microcoleus sp. S1D4. The sequence goes on along the minus strand of NZ_JAUBPP010000032.1, from coordinate 39,343 downwards.
GAAGGATCAAGCAACCGAGGGCGATCCAGTCTCGGATTTTGAAGTGCAACTGATGCCATTCTACACGGTGTCGATCGGGACTTGTGAAGCCACGAACAGTCATGGCGCTGGCTATTTGTTCGGCTCGCAACAGCAAATTTTCTAACAGTCGCTCGGCGATGAGCAGCCAAACTTGAGCGGCGCGGCGAAATCCGAGTTTTTTCCAGTTTATGGCTCTGGTGCTGACCGATCGCACTAAATTTTGTATTTCTTCCAATACTAGGGGAATGAAGCGCAAAGATAACGTTAATGTTAGCGCTATTTCGGTGACAGGCCAGTGCAAGCGGCGCAGCGGGCTCATTAAATTTTCAATAGCGCAGGTGATTTCTTCGCTGGCTGTGGTGAGTAGATAGAGGTTGGTGCTGTAAATTACTGTGAAAAATAAGGTGCTGACGTTGATAGCTAAATCTATGGATTTGCGGGTGATTGTGATCGGGCCGCCTTTAAATAAAACGTAACGGTAGTTTGTGGGTTGGGGGAGTTTAGTTTGCGGTTGAGATTTGGAATTTTGGGTTGGGGAGTTTGAGCCTAAATTAAAAGGTTTGTACCACGCTTTCGGCTCTGGAGGGGGTGGAAGGGTTGCGGGCTGTTGGGAAAAGGTTAATTCGTCGGCGGGGATGCGGGGCTGGTGTTCTGAGGGGAGTGCGTCGGGGGCGATCGCGCTGAGGCAAAATACTAAAAGGCAGAATAGCAGCAGCAGTCCCATTTGCTGTTTCCACACGCGCAGGGGAATGGCTGCGGTTAGTGTCAGTACGATTAACATTGCTACTAGCATCAACCGCCAAGCGGGGTTGGCGAGTATGGGCGCGATTAGGAATGTCATCAACCAGGCTAGTTTGACGCGGGAGTCTACGCGGTGCAGCCACGTTACGGGTTGTTCTAGGTAAAGTCCTATCGGGAGCGATCGAAGTAAATCCATGTTGCGATTTTAGATTTTAGATTTTAGATTTTAGATTTTAGATTTTTTGATTGTTTGAATTGTTTAATTATTTGATTGGACTTTATTTTATTGTTTAATTTTTGAGGGAAAACTTTTTTGGTTGGGGATTTGAGATTATTTTATTTGCGACTTGCTGTTGGGTTCTTAGCAATTAAAGTTTTGATTGAAGCAACTGTCATTGCTAAAATTTCATTCGTTTCTGACATGATACTCCTCAAATTAGTGACATCTACTAATTTAGCTTCAACTATCAGCTCCATCCAGTAAAGACATTCATCTGCTTCTTCTTCCACTATTCTGAGTTTTGCAATTAAGTCTGCTGTCTATCTAGCGCGACAAGCTGCTCGATAGTTAGCCCCTACAGAAGTTCCTGAACGAATTAACTGCTTGCCAATTACCTCAGAAACGGTATTTTTGGGCAGTGAACTTACTAGCTTAATAAGTCTTAATGCTAGAGCCTTCGTTCTTTGTTTAAACTCTTGTTCGTCCATCTTGGGATTTTCGATTTTCGATTTTTGATTTTTTCATTGGAATTTTAAATTTTAGATTTTAGATTGGGTCTTTGACATTGGGATTTTGCAATTGTTTGATTTTTGATGAAACAAAAAAACGCAATTCATTAATTTTATCATTAAATTGCGTTTTTTCTTCAATCTAAAATCCAAAATTACTTGACTCGGAGTGCTCTGTTTGTTGTGCTGACTTCGGTGGCTCGAACTTTTTTGCCTCTCCACAGCAGCCGCATTGGTGTGCCGGTAAAGCCTAGGTGTTTGCGGAATTGGCTTTCCATGTAACGGCGGTAGTTTTCGGTGAACCGTTTGGGATCGTTGACAAACAATGCAATTGTTGGCGGCTGCGATCGCACTTGGGTTCCGTAATAGATTTTACCTTGTTTTCCTTGGCGGGTAACTGGCGCTGAGTGCCAGCTTGTGGCTTCTTCTATGACTTCGTTAATCACGGCGGTTGGGACGCGACGCTTGTGTTCGTCGGAGGCTTTGTCTACTAATTCAATGATTTTTTCAACTCGCTGTCCGCTCATGGCGCTGACGAAAATCATTTCTGCCCAGTCGAGGAAATAAAGTCTGCTTCTTACTTCTTTTTCGTACTCGTAGATGGTGTCGTTATCCTTTTCTATGGCATCCCATTTGTTGATGACCATGATGCAGGCTCGACCTTCTTGGCTGATGCGATCGGCTAATTTTTGGTCTTGATCCGTAACGCCATCAATTGCGTCAATTACTAGCAGTATAACGTCGGCGCGGCGGATGGCTTTGAAGGCGCGGTTGATGCCGAAGAATTCTGCGCCGTATTCGACGTTTTTCTTTTTGCGAATTCCGGCGGTGTCGATCAGGCGGTAGGTTTGACCGTTGCGTTCTACTATGGTGTCGATCGCGTCGCGGGTTGTGCCGGAAATTGGGCTGACTATGGCGCGGTTTTCTCCGAGAAATGCGTTTAGCAAGCTCGATTTTCCGACATTGGGACGACCGATAATTGCTACTTTAATTTCATCTACTTCTGGCTCTATTTCTGTGGGAAGGTGAGTCATTAGTTGGTCTAGCAATTCGCCGGTGCCGTTACCGTGAATCCCGGAAATTGGGAAAGGTTCTCCCAGTCCCAATGTCCAAAAGTCTGCTGCTTGTGTGAGTCCGGTATTTTCCGATTCGCACTTGTTGACGGCTAGAATGATGGGGACTTTTTGCAGGCGCAGCCAAGATGCGATGGATTCGTCGCCGCCTGTGAGTCCGGTTTTTCCGTCTACTACGAAAATGGCTGCGCTGGCTTCTGCAAGCGCCGCCAGTGCTTGTTCCCGGATTAATGGCAGAAATTCGGTTTCGTCGTCGAATACTAGCCCGCCTGTGTCTACGATTTGATATTCGCGATCGCCCCAGTATGCTGGTCTGTAGGTGCGATCGCGCGTGATTCCCGGTTCGTCGTGGACGATGGCGTCTTGGCTGTTGGCTAAACGGTTGACGATCGTCGATTTGCCTACATTGGGGCGTCCAATAATAGCAACTATAGGTAGAGGCATAAATGTAGCAGCAATTATGCTGCGCCGTAATTTTGAGCTTTAGTCTCTGATTATAAGGGAATCTGACTGAAATGGACAGACTTATTTCTCTCTTGGGGTTAGCGGTTTTTGTCGCTTTGTCCTAGGCATTTTCAGTTTCTCGGCGCGCTGTTAAGTGGCTTCCCGTACTTTGGGGAATTGCTTGGCAGCTAATTTGGACAATTTTGATTCTCAAAACTGCTCGTGGTTTGGCGCTATTTACATTTTTAGGAGATTTAGTCACCCAGTTTCTAATTTTTTTATATAGCGGAGCAAAGTTTTTATATGGAGAAAAATTGATGGAGCGTTTTATCGGTTTTGCAGTGTTGCCGACTCTCATTGTTTTCTCTTCATTTATCACCATAAACGATTTCTGAACGATCGGCAATTATTCCGATTTATGCTTTGTGCAGTTTTTCTAATATTGCTTCCATCGGGATTCAAATTTGGGGGATTGGTGCGATCGCGCTATCGCATCAGGGCGATTTTGCTCGGTTGGGCGCGATCTCAAATCCTCTCTTCATCGGAATAGTAAATTCACTGTTAACGGTTAACTGTTAACAGTTAACCGTTAACATCATGAGGATTGCAACCGGAATTGATATGAGGACGATGATTGCTGGTTCTGTGGCTTGTTTTATGACTGCTTGCATGGCGGGAATGCTGCTGTCAATTTTTTGAGTTTTGTCAGGTGATTGTGGCGGACTCTACTCGCAAGGTTATTAAATAAAAGTTAAAATTTAAGGCTTGATAGTTAAAATATGATATCACCTTAAATGTTCGGGAAGCACAATATCTAATTTGAGCGATCGGCTATTATTGAAAATAAGCAGGAGTTTAGTTTGTCACAACAGTATATAGAAACTGGAAACTAAATTCTTCTCAAAGTCAAATAAATAGGTGGTGTACGATGGCTGTTCTGCAACTAGAAGACGGTACGACATACAGCGATATTTGCGCGATCGCCAGCCAACTGGCTATTTTAAATATTGAGGTCGATCGCCTGCTAACGAAAAAAAATCCTGCGGTTCAAGAAATTCTCATCCAAGACATTCTCAGCGTAACAGAAAAACAGCAGATTCTCTCAGCATTTAACAGTAAGTTTGAACAGTTAAAGCGCACAAGCGGATGTCAGTGGTGCGACTTAAAAGTGCTGCATCCCGGTTCGCCGCAAATTTACCCACTCATGACTCAAAGCGATCGCACTCACACCCACGCAGATGCAGAAGTTCTTCATGTGTTAGCTGGCGAATGTGTTTTTGGATTTGTGTATCCTAACGGATCTCAGGTACAATTAATGTTACAAGCTGAAGAATACATAAAAGTGCCATCCAATACCGAACATTGGTTTTATTTAACTCCGTTGCTTTACTTGAAAGCTGTGCAGTATTACACCACCGCTCAAGGTTGGGTTCCTCAGTATACTAACCGGAAACTCAAAATTAGAAATTAAATCAGATATCGGACGGCGATTGAAATCGCTGCTATACAAGCGATGTCCGCCTCCGCGGACTAATAAGAAATAATGACAATACTCGGCGATTGAAATCGCTGCTATACAAACGATGTCCGCCTCCGCGGACTAAGAAATTAAGGATTAAATGCTGTCTGCAGCAGTTAGAGTGAAAGATGATATCAAATCCGTTAGTATCGGAATAGTAAATTAACAGTTAACTGTTAACTGTTAACATCATGAGGAGTGCAACCGGAATTAATATGAGGTATCGATCGCTCCCTCAATCTCAAATCTCAAATTGACTAACTTTTAACCTTATTGAAAAAAGCTATAATTCAGTGGTTATGGTGATTTCAATTTCTTCGCAGCGCTGCAATAACGCTTCTATTTCCTGAGCGAGCAAAATTACTTCCGGCCAAGAAGAACCGTTGATTAAATCTTGGGCGTGAGCTAATTTGTTTCTCAATGCTTCTGCTGACTTTAAAAAACGCTCTCCGTAACGCTTGGATTTGAGCCCCAGCCGATCGATTATTTCGGCATTCGTCAGGATTAAATCTCGCTTGTCGCAGAATTGCAGGTAATCGATTAAGTCAATTGCTTCATTTCGCGATCGCCCCAATCCCCAAAGATGTTTAGCCGCTAAAATACGATCGCCCTTAAGCGAATTTTGCCACGAATCTTGGGGAAAATAGATCCGCACAATCCGCAATAAATTCATTTCTAGCAGCGTCACCAACCCAAACAGCAACATCCGCACCGGTGCTTTTTGCAAATCGCCACAGGTGACAATCCCGTTGATGCGGTTGCTTTCCAATACAAACAATCTCGGTTTTTCTCGCAGCAGCGGCAACAATTCCATCAGCGGAGTCGCGGCGGCGATTAATTCACAGGGGTGAAAAATTTGCTGGTAGTCGCTACATTTACCTGTGATTAAGTGCGATCGTTCTATATAACCGCAAACAGTGCCGTTTTCTTCGATCCCCAGCACATCAAAATCCCGGGCCTCCATCCACGATCGCAATTTGGCTGCATCTTCGTCAGCGGGGACAGACTTTAGCGGTTCCGCCAGGTATTTAACAGTAATGCTGTCTTTGAATAAATCCCGCAAGTCGGCGGAACTTGATTTTAAATGTTTCATCTATTTTAAATTGCACAAAAATCTGTAATTGTCGATCGCCTCCTCAATTGGGAAACTTCCGTCTTTCAACTAATTTATTTATTTGCTAATTCCGGGCAATAATGGTTAGCTGCAAGAGTGGTAATAATATCGGCATCAGCCAGAAAACTTTCTTTGACATTTGGATTTTCGATGCTGAGAGATTGTCCGATCGCCCTTAATTTAACTTCCGCCAAAGAAAGTCCCGATTTTGCATCCGCACACATTTTTTTAGCTGCGGCAATTTTTCTACCGGGGGTTCTTTGGATTGCTTGCAGTAAATTGCCGGTTGCTTCTGGAGAGTAGCTTTTTGCTAAGCGTTTGTAGTCTTCAATAAATTTCCCATCATTTCCTGTAAGTTGAATTGATTCTTCAGGCGAACACAACTGATTTAAGTTAATCACTTCTCCCGCTGAGTTAACCAAAAAACATCCTTCGTGTTCTTGGGCGATCGCGCTTTTGTCGCTAGGTACAAATTGTATAATAACGGCGCACATCACAGCAGTTAAGCGCCAGTAATTTAGCATAGCATTCACCTTATTTAGTTGGAATTTTAAACCGCTTAAGGACTCGCATTCCTTACTACGAACCTAAATTCAGTTTGTAGTGAAAACGACCGTCCGCAAAACCGCCCGGACTCGCATTCCTTACTACAAACCGAATTGTCGATATCAAACAAGCATTTCATTATTTAGGGAACTTTTCATTAACAGCAAACATCCCCCTTCACTGAGCGGCGAATGTATGGAACCGGGAACGGAATGAATGTAATCGCCTTGATGACAAACTTCCCCTTCTACAATTAAATCTCCTTCTAATACAAAGACTTCTTCCGATGCCGCGTGTCGGTGCAGCGGAAAACTTGCCCCCGGTTCCAGTCGCATCAAGCAGGTGATTTCGCGCTTTTTCTTATCAAAAGAAAGCTTGCCGATCCAAACTCCGGGAACTCCATAAGGTTTCCATTTGACATCGCCCGATCGCACAATTAAAGAGCGAGTATTATTCTCAGTTTTCTCGGTAACAATTGGCGGTAAATTGACTAATTCTGCCGGAGTAGGCGACAGTTCGGCTATACGCTGCAACAGGCGGTTTTTCAGGTCGGCGGCGACGGGAACTGGAGGGGCTGTGTAGGCGATCGCAGAAATTGCTGATTCCAAGGCCACCCGTTCGCTTTCCAGTTCTGGCGATTTCTCCAATTTCTCTGCAAGTGCGCGACTTTCTGACTCGTCGAGCGTATCGAGAACTTGAAAAGCTGCAAGCATATTAAACTCCTCATCGGGCATCATTTCCATTTTAGATTTTAGATTTTAGATTTGCGATTTTAGAGTGGTTTTTCCGCACTAAATATCGAAAATTGGAGATGCCATAATTTTCGATTGATGTTAGACAATTTAACTTGTGTTTGTTTGACAACCTAAATATCTTCACTCAAAGCTTGACGCAATTTAGAAAGACCCAAACGAATTCTGGTTTTGATTGTACCTGTCGGAATACCAATTTTAGTCGCGATCGCCGCACAAGTCAGTCCTTGGTAGTAGGCGAGTTCGATCGCAATTCGCTGTTCTGCGGGCAATTTTTCTAGCGCTGCTTTGACTCGTTCCCTGCGTTCTTCGATTATTGCATCTTCCATGGGTTCTGGAAGGCTCGAAGAAGGAATTTTTGCATCTTCCAGACAAGCTTCGGCCGCCCGGCCTGTTCGCTGCAAAACTCGGAGTCTATCGAGGGAACGACTGCGGGTAAGCATGAACAACCACGTATCCGCTCGACTGCGAGAAGGATCGTAAGTTGCTGCTTTTTGCCAAATTTGGGAAAACACATCTAATACCACTTCTTCCGCTTCTTCTACCGAACCCAGGATTTTGTAAGCTAGTGCATAACTTTGGCGACCGTAGCGATCGTAAAATTGAGCTAATGCCGTTTGGTCTTTCCGGGCAATCTGCACTAAAAGCAGCGATTCATCGCTGGACTTCTGGCCTGTCATCTCAGTGTACCTAAAAAATTTTGTTTTGAGTGTACAGATCCAAAATTAAATATTTGGCGTATATCACTATAGAACATAATTGTAAGTCAATTGGGGATGCGATCGTAAGTATGCCTTGAGGGGCTAATTTTGTCATGCTTTAAATTGTCACGCTCCCGATTTATATTGCACTTTTGTCACCTTTTTTGTTAACTTTTCAAACCTAGCAATACGTTCTATGCAAAATGAAGAAATAGCTTTATCTCAAATGTCTAAAACTCGCCATACTTATAATTTGCGATCGCGCCGCGCTGCGCTTGCAGGTGGTGCTATTGCCGGGTTAGCTGGCGCTTTGGGCATTTCGCTGCTTGGGGAAAAGGCGATCGCCGCCACTCCCGATGACAACAAAAATGATGCTGCTATTCTCAACAACGCACTTTTTTACGAACATCAGGCAATTTGGGCCTACAGTTTTGCAGCAGGGAAGCTCACAAATACTGATGTTGGCAAAGCAGTCTTAGCCCTAGCACTTCGCAATCAAAACGACCACAAAGAGCACCGAGATCTTCTCGCTTCTGCGGTGAAAAATTTGGGCGCAAATCCCGTGACAGCCGAGTCGAGTTACGACCTTTCATCATACATCAATAAGAAGGAGGGAAATATAGATTCTGATGTAAATATTGCTAAATTAGCCCTGGCTTTAGAGACCGATGCTGCGATCGCCTACACTGTGGAAGCTGCCAAGTTGAAGACTCCGGGTTTGATTACTGCAGGAGCTAGCATCGGCATGGCAGAAGCAGCCCACGCAGCAGCTATTCGCGCTACTTTCAAGGCTTTGGGCATGAATCTGGAAATTGTACCTGCTGCTTTTGTTAGTAGCAACAACCGCAACAGTTGGGTGCTGACGGTCTAGTTTTTAATACTTAATATTTCTGCACAGATCCAAAATTGCCAAACCTTCGTATACTAACTCGTATACTGATAGCACAATAATCGGCAACAGCACCAAAGCCCCACAGGTTGAAAGGTTGAAACCTTTTGCTAAAAAAATACAACCCGCAAACGCGGGTTATTTGCCATTGATTTGTCCAAAAATCCCATTGAAATAAAGGTGCTAACTGTGAAACTAACAAAAAAGTTTCGTAAAACCATACTAGCTATTGAATTAGCTCTAATTGTTGTATTAACTCCAGGGATAATTGCCGCTTCCGATCACGACGACGGCGAAGTCGATATCAAAGGTCGAACTGTTAATTTAACAGACTTGTACGTATATCGCGAAAAAGACCAAAATTCCAGTGCTGCGGACGGGGATTTAATATTGACAATGAATTCAAATCCTAGGTCTGTAGCGCGCTATCAATATTATTTCAGCACTACAGCCCTCTACCAATTTAACATCTCGCAGGTAGGTGATGTTAATTCTACACCTACTGGACGCGCCGATACCATCTTGCGATTTGCCTTCAGTCCGCCTAACAATCAAGGTATGCAAGCGGTAGCCATAACTGTTATTCGCAACGGCTCGGAAACAACTACTAAAACGACAGTTAATGGTGGACTAATTGCCACAACTCCGCTAAATTCTAATGCTGTTTTGAATACAGTACCTGTGAACGGTTCTAACTTAACTGTATTTGCAGGTTTGCGGGAAGATCCATTTTTCTTTGATGTAGAACAATTTTTCCGAGTCCGCGCTGGGGCTTTGGGCACGGGGGCGAAAGTAGGTTTCAAGCCACCGAATCAAGCGATCGACTTTACAAAAGGTTACAACGTCAATACAATTACCGTCCGCGTTCCAAAAGCGTTTTTGCAAGCAGGAACTGGGGCGAATACTTTTGATGTTTGGTCAACAATTTCGATCCGGGATGGAGTTGGCGGTTTCAAACAATTCGAGCGCTTGGCGAGACCTGCAATTAACGAGGGTTTGGTAGTTACTCCCGCGTTTATGGAGGCATTTAATAGTATTTCTCCGAAATTGGATTTGAGCGCTGCTGCTGCTCCAGTGCGGCAGGAAGCGGTTGCTACTCTGAATGCTGTTGATCTTTTGGATGGTAGCGATAATGTCGATCCAAATGCGATCGCCGCAGCTTTCTTACCCGATGTCATGCGGATCGATACCACAAAACCCAGCGGCTACGGTAGTGCGACAAATGCTCAAGGAAGTTTGATCGGAGGTCGTATGCTGATGGACGATGTTATTGATATCACTCTGGGAGCTTTGGTAGGTTCTCCAGTTGGCGATAATGTTTCATATAACGGAACTCCCGGAAACGCGGCTCAGGGACACAAGCCGTTAGAACCGAATTTTCCTTATTTGGCTTTGCCGAATTAGTTATTGGTTATTGGTTATTGGTTATTGGTTATTGGTTATTGGTTATTGGTTATTAGTAATTAGTAATTAGTTATTAGTAATTAGTAATTGGTGATTGGTGATTGGTGATTGCTTGTTGGCTAATGACATATAGCGGTTCGATCGCGTGGTGAGGATAGCCCTATGCCCTATGCCCTAGGGTTCCTCATCTTTTTGAGAAATGACTATCTAAAATGCTTTTTTTTTACGGCAGATGAACGCTGATTAACGGGGATGTATGAAAACTAAAACAGGACAAGTAATAAAATCTGATGTTTTTTGGTGGTGGTTATTGATAGCAGTTCCTGTTGTGGGTATTGCTGTTATTAACATTCCCCCAAATCTGCGTTTTATTTCTGATTTATTTGCCGAGAAAACTCCGGCTAATCTTGATGCAAGTTACCGCTACCATTTTTTTGACGCTCTCAGAAATAATCCCAGTCCAAAGGAAGCGATTAATCAGGAAATTGCTTTTTATCAGCAGCGATTGGCTGTGGATTCTCACAGCGGTTTGAATCGGGCTGCGTTGGCGGGAGTTTATCTGAAAATGGCTCGCGCAACTGGGGAGGGTGGTTGGTTTTTATTGGCGGAACAGGCGGCCGAAAGGTCGATCGCCGATTTGCCTTTTGACAACAAAGGTGCGCTGTTGGTTTTAGCTCGAATTGCTGAAGCGAGACACGATTTTGCTAGTGCTTTGCGCTTGGTGAAACAGGTGGGTTTTAATAATGAAGATGCGATCGCCCTTTCGGTTACATCTAACTTGGCGATGGGAAAAGTTAGTGAGGCAAACACAGCCGCAGAAACCTTAGTTAATCGGATTCCTAACTTAGGTTCTCTCACATTAAGAGCGTTAGTGAGAGAGGCGCAGGGCCGAGATGCTGAGGTTTTGCAGGATTACCGACAAGCAATGGTGGCGGAGGAACCCGGAGAGATTGCGGGATCGGCGCGGGTCCGATCGCTCTTGGGTCGCTTTTACGCCCGCCGCGGGCAGTTTGTGCAGGCGAAAGCGCTGTTTTTGGAATCGCTGCGGTTGGTGCCTCGAAACCCGCTAGCGCTGATTTATTTGGCGGATTTGGAAACCAACCAGGGCAATTATCGGGAAGCGGAGGCTAGTTACAGTAAGGTTTCTGCCTATGCTGGGGGTGCTGCGACGGTGTACGATCGCCTTGTGGATCGCGGTATGGCGAGGGTGAAGGAGTTGCAGGGAGATGCGAGCTCCTCCAAGCGACTGCGCGACAAAGCAGAAGCGGGGCTGCGACAGGAACAGGCTTCTGGAGCTCGCGGTTTCGGACACCGGCGCGATTTGGCGAGTTTGCTGTTGGAAAAAGGTCGATCGCAGGATGTCGCCGAAGCGCTGCTGTTAATGCAGGATGAGGTAAAAATCCGCAGGGATGCTGTGACGTTGGATATTTACGCCAAGGCGCTTTCTAGCACTGGGGAATGGCAAAAAGCCGATCGGGTGATGGCCGAAATAATGCGATCGGGCATTCGCGATGCGGGTATCTTTTACCGGGCTGGTGCGATCGCCCGCACATTAGGAAAAGATGCTGAATCTCGCGCTTATTTTCAAAAGGCTAAAGAAACAGATCCGAGTTTTGACGGGCGTGATGGCAAAACATTAAGTTTAGGAAGTTTTGAATTTTAACTAATAACGAGTACCTACTACAAAATCTCAAGCTATTAGTCAGGGAATAAATCCCCCGATCGCCTCCTGAAAAACCCACAATATTTCACAAAATCAACTTGTTTTAAAATTTAAAAATATGCCCAAAAAGTTACGTAAATCCTACAAATACCTCATTCTTTTATCCCTCACCCTATTACTATTTCTCACAACATCAACCAAACCAGTTTACTCGCACTGGTCAGACTTATCCGTCGCAGAAATAATCGTCAACGATTTCCAAACCGAAGTAACATTAACTTTTCCAACCGGCTTAACAAAATTCGCCGACGACAATCGGGACGGCCAGCTACAAGCAGCCGAAGTTCGCAGCCACAAAAAAGAGCTAGAAAAGTTTTTCAGCCAACAAATTCGCATCACCAACAGCAGCAAACTTCAAGGTTCATTAACAGTAAATCCGCTAGAATTAGCCAGTAAAACCGCCCATTTAATCCAGCAAACTAATACCCACAGCACATTAATCTTAAACTACACTTGGCCCGCTTCTAGTGTCATTTCCAAACACGAAAAATTGCGGATTAACTACAATCTATTTTTACCCGGAGTTGCTACAGCTAGCTGTCAAGCTACCATCGTGGAAGCCGGTGCTGTTAAAAGCTTTGTATTTACAGCCCAAAACCGGGAGTTTTTGTTAACAGGAAATGAATCTATCTGGGATACAGGTTGGAGTTTGCTGCTAGCAGTAGCCGGAGCATTTGTCTGGGGATGCGTGCACGCCATGTCGCCCGGACATGGAAAAACCATAGTCGGCGCTTATTTGGTAGGTTCGCGGGCTACTCCGATGCACGCTTTATTTTTAGCAGCAACAACCACAATAACTCACACTGCGGGGGTGTTTGCAGTCGGCGGAATTACTCTTTTCGCTTCCAACTTAATCGAACCAGAAAAACTCGATCCTTGGCTGAGTTTAATCTCCGGCTTATTAGTAGCAGTCATCGGCTTTAAGTTACTTTCAGAAAGAATCAAAACAAGGTTAGTAACGGGGACGACAGTCCGCAAAAAATCAAAAAATCAAATTCTTACCACGATCGGCTTAAATAAATTCCTAGAAAAAATCAGGTTCGTAGTGAGGAGTTTAGTTCGCAAAAAAACCAGGACTGTCGTCCTGAATACGAACCTTGAAGAACCAGTAAATCTGCTCAATAGAGGAACTTGGGAAAGAGAATTTAAGCCAGTAAAATCAGATATCTCTCAGCACTACCACCATCACGGAGACGGGCGCTTGCACTCACATTTGCCCCCCGGTGCTGACGGCGATCCAATTACTTGGAAAAGCTTATTATTGTTGGGAATTTCGGGGGGATTGTTGCCTTGTCCTTCTGCTTTGGTGATGCTGTTGAGCGCGTCTGCTTTGGGGAATGTAGGTTTGGGAATGGCGCTAGTGGTAGCCTTTAGTTTGGGATTGGCTTTGGTGCTGAGCGCGATCGGATTAATCTTAGTTTATGCGAAACGGAATTTTGATAAGCTACCAAAACAGATAACAGCCGTGAAGTTTCTGCCGGCTTTGAGCGCGATGTTAGTAATGTTTTTGGGATTGGGAATTTCGGGACAAGCAATGTGGAAAATATGGGCGGCGAATCAATGGGTAGCTGGCGGATAATACAATTTTAGATCCTAGGGTGCGTCAGTTTTGATGATGTTCTAATCTGATGTCCGGTCAATTACCATAACAAGGTGCGCGCGTGCGGACAATATCGCGCAATAGGTGGCGGACTTCAGTCCTCACTACGAACCTATTTTATCGTTGTCAATCTACCAGACGCGATATGAATAATCAAAAATCTCTCTGCTGATTCATATCGTTTCCGGTGGCATCGGAATGAGGTTAACAGTCAACAGTCAACAGTTAACAGTTAACAGTCAACAGTCAACAGTCAACAGTGAATTTACTATTCCGGTGAAGAGAGGATTTGATATCAATTGACCAACTAATATTAGTTCCAACCCTACAAAATCGCGAGATTTAACTAATTTGGCAGAAATTTTTTGCCCGTAATAGCATTGAAATGGGTAGGAAATTCCTACCCATTCAAGATTCAGGTCGCAGTATGTTTATTAATAATTTTGGCTAAATCCGGTATGCCATTTTCTACGTAAGTCTTAGCTGATGGGCGGAGTTTGGCATAGGCACCTTTAACAACTGCTCTTGTGCTGTTATCGGCTTTTTTGTCACTGATTTGGAGCAATTGGTTTGCTACTTCAGCTTTTCTTTCAGCAAAATATTCTACTGGGTTGCCATTGTTTACGGCTTCAGTCCACATGGGGTCGAGTGCGATCGAGATTTCTGGCAGAATTTGATCGACGACTTGAGCGCAATAGTCAGCCCGTATCCCTTTGACAGTAGAGTAGGCGGCTTTCAGAGCCAAACCGCCCAATCCCGGCGCTGCTGCAACTTGTTTCTCTATCAACTGTACGCAGTCATCAACAAAATTGTCTCTGTTGTTTTCATTCAATAAAATATCGCTAAGTGCCATTTTTGCTCTCCTTGATTTAACAGTGAATGTGTTTATTAGCTTCAAGTTCCTTCAGAAAATTATATATCTATTTCGATCCTTTACTGAAGTTTGCACAAGCATTTGAAGCCTTGAGTGTTGATAACTGGCAACCTAATGTAAGATTTGTCTGAGGTTGTGGCAATTAAGATGCGATCGGCTATTCCTGATTTACCTACTGTTCGATCGCTGGAAACGCAAATCCTGATTAATTGATAATCAGGACTGAAGTCTGAATGATGAAACCTCTAAATTGTCAAGACTAAAATACAAAACAGAACAGCTTGCATAAAATATGAGAGAGAGGCTGTGCCTTTGGTTCGATCGCACTTGCACCTCTCATTTTTCCCCTCTGAATTAGGATTCGACGTTCTGCTGTGCGGACAAAGGTGCTCCAACCTGGGGCAGTTGTATGGTTTGTGTCGGCAGATCGCTCGATCGCAATACAAGATTTTTCGGTAGCTTGGAGGCAGTGCCGACTCCAGCAAAAATTTGAAGCGATAAGGTTAAAGCCGCAGCTAACAACAATTTTTCTAACATGACACTACCTCCAATATCTATGCCCCTAGGCATAATTCCTCCGACACCTATACCCTACAGAACATCTTCTACCGCAAGTGCGATCGTACCGGCATAGTTAAGTGACACGCATCACTACCGAGTAGGGGGTGAGACCAAGAAGGGGTGAGAAGCGCTTCGACTTCGCTCCGAGGGTAAAGAGGTAGAGATTGGGAAAGTAGGGAAAATCTTCACGCTTGAGCTTTACGGTCAACATCCACCCGTTAAATCCTTTAAATCCGTTAAATCCAGGACACTAATCCGCTGCCGAACTTGCTTCCAAATAGATAATTGGTCTACAGAAAGAAGCCGTTGAGTGTCTCACAAAGGTAGAATTAGCGCGTAGAAGTTATTTGACAAAGCGGAGGTACCGACAAGATGCTTGCATACATTCTGGCGTTAGCGGTCGGTCTAGGCAGCTTCAGTATTTACATGGCGGCCTTCTTTTTTCCAGAAGTTCACCGCAAAAGTGATTTTACCTGGAGCGGGGTAGGACTTTTTTATGCGTTAATTTTATGGACTTGTGCGGGGCGAATTACTGGTGCTCTCCTGCTGGGTCAAATGGCGGGCGTAGCTATGTTGGGCTGGTTGGCTTGGGAAACCCTGACTTTACGCAGGCTGGTGACACCCGTCGCTCAGCAAACGCCGATTCCCGTGCCGGCGAATTTGGCCGGGGCGATGGGCGGGCCACTATCGGGTTTGTTTGGTAAAAAACCAGAACCCGCAGGGAAAAAACCTAAGTTTGTTCGATCGCCCAAACCGAAAACTGATGTAGTTCCAGCACCCGCTGTGAATCCGACTGAGGTCAAGGTAAAAGAACAACCGGCAACTCCCTCAATCGCTGAAGAAATTGCCCAAAGCGCGATCGGGTCTGACTTAACCATTCCCCAAGACAAAACACCTGCAATTGCAGAAATACCAGTATTTTCCGTGGAAACTCCTGCTGTTGAGACTTCAGCAGACCCAGCAGAATCAGCCACCAGCTTCACTCCTCTACCTCTACCTATAGAATTTTCAGAAATTGCCGCCCCAGCAACTGTGGAGCCAGCAGAGGCTAAGCCAGAGCCTCAACTGCAGCCTGAAACAGACGATTTTGAGGAGATTTGGAGGGCGAAGGCTAAAGAGTCCGAGTCTGTTGTTAGTTCGACAGCCTCAACGGTGACCCCAACGGCGACACCAACGGCGACACCAACGGCCAACTCAACTCCAGCCAAAACAGCTAAAAAATCCGGCGGTTTCGCAAGTCTGTTCGGCAATATCAAAAATAGTATCGGCGATATCTTGGGACGGGGTGCGAGTAAAAACAAGTCTGATAAAAATACTCCGGCGACAACAGCCAAAAAGACTCCCGATCCGATCGCGTCCGATCAAAATACTCCGGCGACAACAGCGCAAAAAACTTCCGATCCGATCGCACCGGAACCTAAAATAACAACAATTCCTACACCGGATATCGATCGGGTTCTCGAATCTGAATTAGCCGAAGTCGCGCAAGAAGTGAAAGCCGAAACCAGCAACACTGTCGTTGAAACCAGCCAAGCAGTGCCATTTCCCACCGATTTAGAAGCAATGGCCGAGTTGATGGTGGCCGAAGCCGCGAGTGTTCCCAAAATAGAGGAAACTCCAATTTTAGACACAGCCTCCCCTGAAACTCAGACAGCGCCGTTGATTCCAGAAACAGCGGAGACAGCAGTGGATGAAGCGGAAACAGCCTCCGGCGTAACGGAAGCAGAAGCCCCTGCTGTATCTATAGAAATGACTGTGGTGGAAGTGGCGGAGCCTGTAGAGGTAGAAATACCGGGAGAACCGGGGTTGAGCGTGCAAGTGGAAACGATTTCAGTATCAAAAATCTCGATCGAATCCACAGAAGAAAAACCATCTTCCCAGGAAGAACCACCGGAATTGATTCGCCCAAATCCCCCCGCTTCCGAGCCAGTCGAAGCTGCTAAACCGCCCGTAGAATCAAAATTTGAGAATATATCCGGCGAAGATCAGCCATCATCTTAAGCCAAAAAGCCAAAGGTAGAAACCAGAATTTTTTTGATTCTGGTTTCTACTTTTTGCTTTTAAGACTTATATCATGTCCGGTCAATTACCATAGCAAAAACAGAATAGGGCATACCTCACCACGCGCTCGAACTGCTATAACACTTGGGGAATGCAGGTTTAGCTCGGTTGCAGACTTGCATTCCACACATATCAAATTTTAGATCGGTCGATCGCTCGGACAGGAAGTTACCCGCAGGTAGCAAGAAACCGGGTTTTTTCCCGACAATATCTCGCACTCACCCCCAACTTCAGTAAAAAAGCTGGTTTCTAGGAGTCAGGGTGCGATCGCGAACTGATACTATTTTTTTAAAGATGTGTTGATGAAGTCCTAGCCCTCCCGAAGTTTTGGGGGGTTGGGGGATGAGGTGTAGCGCTACTTTATCAAATTGCTATAGCAATCCTAAATCATTCATGCAGATATGTAGGGGCGGTGGATGGTGCGGGCCCGCCCTCCGAGAGATTGGGCAACCACGGGGGGATTGCCCCTACAAGAACTATGCAAATGATTTAGGATCGCACTATATGACTTCTTCCCTCTTCCCTCGAACCTCTTCCCTCGAATCTCTGCCCTCTAACCTCTTCCTCCTCCCCTGAATATTATGAAAGCAATTATGGTCGTGGGAACAACATCTCACGCAGGAAAATCTTTACTCGTTTCAGCATTGTGTCGCATCTTTTTTCGATCGGGCTGGCGGGTAACTCCGTTTAAAGGTCAAAATATGGCACTGAATTCCTATGTCACAGCCAGCGGCGGAGAGATTGGCTACGCTCAAGCAGTACAAGCTTGGGCTGCGGGCGTGGCACCTTGGGTAGAAATGAATCCGATTTTGCTCAAGCCGCAAGGAGACATGACTTCTCAATTGATTGTCAAGGGCCGGGCGATCGCCAACGTGCGAGCATCTCAATATTACGAAAAATATTTCGATTTAGGCTGGCAAGCGATTCGGGAATCCTTAGAATTTCTCAGACAAGAATTTGACATGGTTGTTTGTGAAGGAGCCGGCAGCCCTGCTGAGATTAATCTCAAACACCGCGATTTAACAAATATGCGAGTGGCGAAACATTTAAACGCTCGGACTTTGCTAGTCGTTGATATCGATCGCGGCGGCGCTTTCGCTCACATCATCGGTACTTTGGAATTACTCGATCCCGACGAACGAGCTTTAATTAAAGGATTCATTATTAATAAGTTCCGAGGACAAAAATCAATCTTAGATCCGGGGCTGATTTGGCTGGAAGAAAGAACGGGAATCCCGGTAGTTGGGGTGATTCCTTGGATAGACGAAGTGTTTCCCTCCGAGGATTCTCTCGATTTGCTCGATCGGCGTTCTCCCAACACTCAAACCGACCTAAATATTTCCATCATCCGCTTGCCCCGAATTTCCAATTTTACCGACTTCGACCCGCTGGAGTCGGAAACTAGCGTCACCGTCAAATACGTTAGCCCAAAAGACCAGTTAGGCCATCCAGATGCCGTGATTTTACCGGGTTCTAAAACCACAATTTCCGATTTACAGGTGCTGCGCCAAACAGGTATGGCAAAAGCTATTCAAAATTACTTAGTAGCTGGCGGTACAGTCATGGGAATTTGCGGCGGCTTTCAGATGCTGGGAAAAAGTATCAGCGATAAACAAGGACTGGAGGGACAACAGGGAGAATTTGAAGGATTGGGATTGCTACCGTTAAAAACTGCGATCGCCCCGGACAAAATCGCCCGCCAGCGTGTCGTAACATCTAACTATCCTCAACCGGGTTTACCAGTTTCAGGTTACGAAATTCACCAAGGAAGAACGCAAATGCTACAGTCAGATTTGACTCAACCGCTATTTGACGATCCGACTTTAGGAATTGTCAACACTGCTCAATCAGTTTGGGGCACATACCTGCACGGCATCTTTGATAATGGAGCTTGGCGGCGAGCTTGGTTAAATCACCTGCGCCAGCAGCGGGGACTCCGTGCATTACCTACAGGTATTCCGAATTACCGAGAGCACCGAGAAGCTCTGTTAGAGACTTTAGCTGATACGGTGGAAAAACATTTAGATATCAAGCAAATTTTAGGTTAATTAGTTAACTGTTGACTGTTAACTGTTGTTTGTTAGAGTTGAGGTTAAAATTTAATGACAAAAGTTTGTTTTTTACCAGATAATGTGACAGTAGAAGCAGAACCGGGAGAGCTTTTGCTAGATGTAGCAAAACGTGCGGGGGTTTCCATTCCTACAGGCTGTTTGATGGGTTCTTGTCACGCTTGCGAAGTAGAAATTGACGGCGGGGAGACGATTTGTGCTTGTATTTCCGGCATCCCTTCCGGGAAAAAGCAAGTAACAATTAATTTGTATGTTGACCCTGCTTGGTAATTAGGCAGTTGGTAATTAGGTAGTTGGCAGTTGGCAGTTGGCAGTTGGTGGTTGGTGGTTGGTAGGTAACTCCCAGACTTTATTGCTAACCTTTAATTATTTTTGCCATTCTTGCTGTTTTTTTCGAGCAGATTGCAGCCATTTTTGAGATTCGGGATAAACAGTTGTGCCGGCTTTGACGGATTCTAATTGATTGATAATTTGTTGCAACTGGCCCAGAGAGTTACCGGAATTTTGACTGGGAGAATTCACATTATTTTGCAAGTTGGCAAATAAGCTTTTAGCTTCTTGCAAAGCTTTTGCAGACTCTTTTTCTGATTGCAATCTAATCTGAGAAATCCCTAAATTTTTCTGATATTCTGCCAGTTTGGTTTGAGCGTCGAGATAGCCCGGATTATCGACAGGAACCATTTTTAGTCGGTTAATTCCTTCTTCCCACAATCCTGCTATTTGCTCCCACTGGGCGGCTGGATGCGGCTGTTTTTGGGAAGCGACGGCGGCGGAAAGAGCAAATTCTTTGGCTGCTTCGATTAAGTTGTCGGCGCGCGCGGAACCGGTGGCGATTCCTCCCATTGCTTGAAAGTCTCTTTCTGCTGCTTGGAGTTTTTGCTTAGCCGTTTTTCCGGCGAGGGTGTCGGCGGGAATTTGATTGAGTTGATCGATCGCACTTTGCCAATTTCCACTCGCTGTTTGTCTCTCAGTTGCCGTTTTTCCTTTCTGGTACTCCTGTTTTGCCGCCTTGAGACTTTCTTCGGCTCGATTTAACTCAGTAAAAGCGTTTTTTTGCTGGAAAATTTGAGCATCCATCCGCCCGATATTTTTACGGGCTGCTTGAAATTCATCGAATGTAAAGCGCCAAGTGCAGCGGAAAAAAGAGCAGTACCTCTTTGGATAATAGCCGAGAAACCACACAGGTAAAGCGTCTAGATGTTTTTGAGCTTGTTTTGCTTTAGTTTCGCCCAAGTCAAAATCTGCCGCAGCAGTCGCTTTGTTAATTAGTTGATCGGATTGTTCCACAAGGGCGATCGCCTCTCGGTAATTATAATCCATACTCATAAAACTCGGCAGCAATAATACCGGCATTGTCTTCGCCACGGGCCAGCGAATCATGGGAAAAGGTAAGTTAATCAACCAAATTATGCCCGCACCAGCGCCCAGCAAACCGCCAGCAAAGATGATTTTATTAAATAATCCGGGCGCGCGGTTGGCTTTGACAGCAGCTTTGAGAGCTTGTTCGCTGAAGTTGGGAAATTCGTCTTTGAAGGTATCGCGAATTTCTTCTTTTGATGCAAAAATTCCCTGTTGCGATCGCAATTTCTCCAACCGCTTGATTACTATCCCCCGGTACACTGAACCCGCTAGACTATTAGCCGCGGCGCACTTGTCAACTTCCGCCCGCAAAATGTCAAAAGCTCGATCGGTAAGACGCCCCATAAAACTCACCTATTCCTTTTGATTATTCTACAATTTGTCAGCCGAAATAATTGTTAAAATATATAAATTCCACCTAAAACATCTCAATTAATTTCAGCTCAAATGCTTTAATCATCTAATTTTGTCAGGAGTTACGCATAAGACTAAAGAAACCTGGTCTTTTACCCGATTTGTCGGCTAAAACGCAGGATTTTAGTAAAAAAAACCCAATTTTTGACCGCCCGCGCGTCCAGGACTATATCTAAATAAATATTGAAGGCTGTTGAAAGTGTTGCCGACTTCCGAACCGCGTCTCAAGCCCTGGGTTTCCGTCTAGTTTTCCGGCGAGCAATTATACCGCACTTTAGGCGATCGCCCTTTCTCCCATACCACAAAAATAGACTTTTTTTAGAACGATCGAGCAATTAGAGCTGCCATCAATTGTATCAACTACAATCGAAGAGGAATTATACATCCATGCTAAGCAGTTGGCGATCGCACTCACGCACCAAAAAAACTGGGTTTTTTAGGAAATCTCTGGCTTTGTGGGAAGTATTTTTGTAAAACACCCGGTTTCTGACAGCCGCGATCAAATCTAAAATTAGATCGCACTCATATCGTTTCCGGTAGCATCGGAATGATTTAACCGGCGCTAGAACACAGAGTACACAGAGTCCGAGAATATATATCTGAATCATCCGGGTTTTTCAGGAATTTTTGGCTTTGTAGGAACTATTTTGCTAAAAAACCCGGTTTCTGCCTACCCTGCGTCCAAAATCTAAAATCTAAAATCTAAAATCCAAAATTTGATCGCCCATTCAAACCTAAAATCTTCCCAATGACTAAATTTAATTAAAATTTGTTAAGATTAACTCGACCTCAGCGCCGGTATTCCATCCGCCGCTAAACCAGCCCTTCCCCAGTCTCGATAATAATGCTGCGACTCGAACACATCAGTAAAATTTACCCCACAGGCGTCGTACTCAAAGATGTCACCTGGGAAGTCAAACCGGGCGATCGCATCGGCTTAGTAGGCGTAAACGGTGCCGGCAAATCCACCCAACTCAAAATCATCGCCGGCGAAATCGAACCCACCTCCGGTGAAGTCATTCGCCCCGCCAGCCTCCACATCGCCTACCTCTCCCAAGAATTTGAAATCGATCCCACCCGCACCGTCAAAGAAGAATTTTGGCGCGCCTTCAGCGAAGCCAACGAAGTTCACGAATCTTTGATGCAAGTCCACCGAGACTTGGAAAACTCCAACCCAGAAAATCTCGACCAACTGATCAACAAAATGGATCGGTTGCAACGGCAATTTGAAGGCTTAAACGGCTACGGTTTAGAAGCCCAAATCGAGAAAATTCTGCCCGAAATCGGATTTGAGATGGAAGATGGCGATCGATTAGTCAGCGCCTTTAGCGGCGGCTGGCAAATGCGGATGAGTTTGGGCAAAATTCTCCTCCAAAAACCCGACATCCTTCTGCTAGACGAACCTACCAACCACCTCGACTTAGAAACGATCGAATGGCTGGAAGTATACCTCAAAGGGCTGACAACCCCGATGGTAATCGTATCCCACGACCGCGAATTTCTCGATCGGCTTTGCACCCAAATCGTCGAAACCGAACGCGGCGTTTCCAGCACCTACCTCGGCAACTACTCATCCTACCTGCAACAAAAAGCAGAAGCCAGAGAAGCCCAACTCAGCGCCTACGAAAGCCAGCAAAAAGAACTAGAAAAACAGCAAGCCTTCGTTGAAAAATTCCGCGCCAGCGCCACGCGCAGCACCCAAGCCAAAAGCCGCGAAAAACAATTAGACAAAATCGAACGCATCGAAGCCCCCACCGGTGGCTTAAAAACCCTGCATTTCCGCTTTCCCCCCGCCCCTCGCAGCGGCCGGGAAGTCGCCATAATTGAAAACTTGGTGCACACCTATGGCGAAAAAATCCTATTTTTGGGAGCAGATTTATTAATTGAAAGAGGCGATCGCATAGCATTTCTCGGCCCCAACGGTGCAGGCAAATCAACCCTATTGCGCCTGATTATGGGTTTAGAACAACCAACCGAAGGCACAGTCAAAATGGGAGGTCACAACGTCATCCCCGGTTACTTTGAACAAAATCAAGCTGAAGCCTTAGACTTGAATAAAAGCGTGATGCAAACCATTCACGACGAAGTACCCGACTGGAAAAATGAAGAAGTTCGCACCTTATTGGGGCGGTTCTTATTTACCGGCGAAACAGTATTCAAACACGTCGGCGCTCTCAGCGGCGGAGAAAAAGCCCGTCTAGCTTTAGCAAAGATGCTGCTGGAACCCGTGAACTTACTAATTTTGGACGAACCGACAAATCACCTCGACATTCCCGCCAAGGAGATGATGGAAGAGGCAATTCAGAACTACGACGGCACCGTAATCATCGTTTCGCACGATCGCTATTTTATTTCCCAAGTCGCCAACAAAATAGTAGAAGTTAGAGACGGAGAGTTTCGGACTTATCTGGGAGATTACCATTACTACCTCGATAAAATAACCGAAGAAAAAGAACAAGCCAAGTTAGCAAAACTTGAAGCAGAGAAAACGGCTAAAAAAGCCGAAAAAGAAGCCAAGAAAAAAGCCGCCGCCAAACAAAAGTAAGTAATCTCATGTCCGCTCGATGACTGTCACAAAAACGGTTTGTAGTGCGGACACTGACTGATATCAATTCCGGTTCACCCATACATGATGTTAACTGTTAACAGTTAACTGTCAACAGTGAAGTTACTATTCCGATGAAGAAAGGATTTGATATGATATCGTTTCCGGTTGCATCGGAATGATTTAACCGGCGCTAGAACACAGAGGACACAGAGAGAGAATAGAGATATGAATAATTCCGATGCTACCGGATTTGATATGACGCGCGCGCCGCGAGATCCGTCAATCGACCGGACATGATACTACTTGACTGCTACGGACACGACGTGGCCGTATCCCTACAAATATTTAGCTGTAGGGTGCGGCTGATACATCTTTTAGCGATCGCCCCGGCCACCTGATTTCCGCTTAAAGAAAGGCTTTTCGGAACTCAGACACTGCTGCAAATCATCACCTAAATCTCTAGGAAAACCATAATCTGCCACATACTTCATCAACTGATTCATCGGGCCGAATAAGATAGTATCTGTATCTTGTTGCAACAGCAATGTATCCTCAAATCCGTTGATTGTGTAAAAGTTTTCGCGGTGAATATCCGCAGCAACGGAAGCCACCGTAACTCCATTAGAAGAAAAGCCTCTGAAGCAGATTCTATTTTCCTTTTCAGCAATCTGAATGTATCGAGAACCGCCGCCGTGATAGACACCAACCTGTAAGGGTAAAGCAGCTAAAGAATTTTTAGCCCCGATGCTGGTCAAAAACAAAACTGTAAATCCCAATTTTGTGCAACAGTGCCAAAACTTCATTGTTGATTCCTTCTAATTCAGCTAATACTGAAGCCTTAACCCAAAATTTTATTAATCATTTGATTGGCCTGCGACTCATAACCCCCGCCAAACAAATTAAAATGATTCAAAACATGATATAAATTGTAAAGTGTTTTGCGTTTTTCATAGCCAGAATCCAGCAACCAAACTTCATTATAACCTCGATAAAACGCTGCTGAAAAACCGCCGAACAGTTCAGTCATCGCCACATCAACCTCTCTGTCGCCCCAATAAGCAGCCGGGTCAAAAATTATCGGTTCTCCCGTCGCAGTTACCGACGCATTTCCTCCCCACAAATCCCCGTGAACCAAGGAAGGTTGAGGCTTGTAACCCTCCAACAACTTCGGAATAGCTGCTAGCAAGCTTTCCCCCCGACTGAAATTTCCGCCCCGACGATTGGCCAACTTTAACTGATAACCAATCCGATGTTCGGCCCAAAATTCCGCCCAATCAGCAGTCCATTGATTAATTTGAGGAGTTGAGCCGATCGTATTATCGACATCCCAACCAAAACGTCCGCCCACAACGGCAAAATCACCCTCTTCTCCCCCCTTTAGCCCAGGTGGATGGGGGGGGATGTATTTGTGCATTTGAGCCAGTTTACGCCCCATTTCTAACCAAGCTATCTCGCCCCCGCCACCTCGCAAATCCAGCCATTCCAACACAATATAAGCAGAATTGCCTTCTGTTCCCCAGCAAATCGGTTGAGGAACGCGAATCGTCTGAGTTTCTGCCATTTGCTGCAAGCCCAGAGTCTCAGCTTCAAACATCGCAACTTGGGAAGCTTGATTTATTTTCGCGAAATAAGTGCGCTTACTGCTGCTGATAGCATAGCCTTGGTTGATGCAGCCGCCGCTGACTGAACGGCGGTTGTCGATGGAAAATGTTTGTCCGGTTGCTTCAGAGATGTGCGCGGCAATTTTGTCCCACATAGCATCAAATTGTCTTGAGGGCGATCGCAATTAGTGTATCAGCAATGAGTACAGAATTCACTACACAGACAAGTGATAGGTAGTGCATTTTGTCAAAGACAGAGTAAAATGCTTGACTCTCAAAGTCATGAATAGTAAGCGCTGCATCTTGTTACAAGACTTTACCTGATTGCCGATCGCCCGCAGCGCACACCCTGCATTTATCCGGGCAAAATCATTTTCTCAAACCAATATATAGAGTTAATTTTTTTGCAGATGACAGCTTACAAATAATCGTTATCGACCGAAACCGAACAGGCTGTTGTTCCTCTTGAATACTTTATCTTGACAATAGTTATTAACATTCAAAAAATATAGCAGTGGCGAGACCGGCTTCTAAATCTACTCATTATTCTGTATCATTTAAAAAATCAGACTATCCCCCAAAGCGCTGTCTTTTAGTCTGCTGTTTCTAAGTCCTTTAATTCTTGCGTAGACTGCCATCCAGCTTCCCAGAGCGATCGATCTTTGAGCTGTCTGGCATTCAACCAAAAACGGACATTAGGATCGCAAGCCGCTACCATTTCCGCAAACACCCATTTACCTTCGTTTTTTCTGTTGACTACCTGGAAGTGCCGCCACCCCCAAGTTGTTTGGTGAGAAGTCCATCGGGAACCAACTAAATAAGGAAATTTTTGTTTCTTCGGCACAGTATTTTCGTTAACAAATATCTGACAAAGCAAGTTAATTGAAATAACTTCTTCTACTCTATTATATTAATCTTACATTCCCCACGAGCGAAAAACCTCTTCCCTCATCTTTCGCTGAACTGGAGCTTACAGGACAGTCAAGCTAAACTCTCTCTTTAATATATAGCGGTTCTCAAGCGTGGTGAGATATGCCCTATTGCCCACCCTTCGACTTCGCGATCGGACAAGATGCCCTATGCCCGGTTTGGCCTATGCCCTATGCCGCATAGTACCTCATCTGGCTGAGAAAGGCTATATATGTGTTTATTGTATGTAACTTGCAGCAGTTTCGCCTCCAAGCTCAAAATTAAGGGCAGTTCAGTGACTGCCCCTGTAATTAGATATACCTATGGAATAGGGTTCTTTTTTTGGGTCGATCGATAAATAGCAAATTTATGCAGCTCGAGCTCGATCGTGAATCTCAAATCTAAAAGCAAATAACCTTGGTTGTAGTTGTGCGCCATCATTCGTTCTGCGAAACTGACTCAAATCTACTTTTTTAGCAGTTTTGACGTTCATCTCCTGCTTTTACCAAAGCGGTAAGCCACTTCTTGTCAGCAGGCGTTTTTCCGAGCCCAACTCTCCCTACAAACATTGTTTCAATCTCGATCCTGTCTCCTTGACGCTATACAGCTCAACAAAAACCACTTTTAAGTAAGATTGACTGATTTATGTACTCTGTCACTACCCCTTAATGACTTCCGTGTGAAGGCTTTTGGCCCGATAAATCCATTGGAAGTTGGGGAAGCCGGAGTCGTACCGCATTTGTTTGCAGCCAGAGAGTGATGGCGTGCTTCCGCTGCGGAGTCACGTACTCGCCCGGTCTGATTACGCCAGCACAGACACCGATGTTTTTCATAAGGGTTTCTCGCTCCGATGAACTTGCACCCTGTAGCAACCTGACTTGGGCTTTGATAAAATCCACGTTCATAGCAAAAAGTAAAATTAACTAAAGAACTCAGTTAAATAGCGATGCTTAGATTCCAGTTGTAACTCTAAAACCAATTGATACCAATCGAATTGATTCAATATCCCCAGGATGGGGATCGGGTGTCTAGAGCTAACCAACTTTATTTACTTTATCTGTTTTTGCCAGCAAAAGTGTCACTATGCTAGCAGTTTTGACAGAATTATTTATAATTAAGAACTGTTACAAATTTTGCTCACCTCCCACAATAATGCAGAGTTTAGTGCTAGCGCTACTCTCTTGAACTCAAAAAGTTCGGCATTACCTCGCGATCCATCCTTTTCTAGGTTTTATCCTCCCCCCTTGGGAAGGGATCGATCGCCGAACCTTCCTTTTCGATCGCCCCCATGAACACCCAGACACTGCTACCTTACCTTATTGATTTAGAGCAGTCCTATATTTAGCTCTCAACTATAACTTAAGGCATACGTATTGTTACTTGGGCTACAACAAGCGAGCAAGTTTTGATTCTGATTGCTCAATGATATATTTTTCCGCTTTTGTTGCAAAGCCCTGATTATTGTTAATTAAGGAAACTTAGTAATTTTGGTCAGCGAAAAATCGCTGTTGGCGAATCTAGACATTCTGCGCTAATGGGGATGAATCGGTTTTCCGCATTAATGGCGGGGATCGCCGACTACAACTACCGATCGCCCTTCATTTGTATAATTAATCACAAATCCCTCGATCCTAATAATTTTAAAACAGCACAAGTTCAAATAGGCTTTCATCTAGCGATAGCTGCTGCTAGTCAAAAATATAAGTAAAACAAATCAACAGGTAAATACCCGCACGCTCTAGGTTTAGGGTACAGAATTATTTTTCGCTTTGAGTATGTGATGTCAATTCCGATTGCACTGATACATGATGTTAACTATTGACGGTTAACAGTCAACAGTCAACAGTCACAATTTAATCTACTGTTTTAATACTAATTAACTTGATTAAATATAAATTTAAAAATGTCAAATAAACAATTTAATGTATTAGCTAGATATGCAATAAAAGATTTTTATTCATGATTTTAGTCTTTCTATGTGTGGGAACTGAAGTTTTCACTCCGAACCAGTGTTAATGACTGCGACTGCACAAAAGATACGATACAATCAAATTAAAACTTAAGTATATTTACAGTTTAAATAAACTAGGAATAACTAATATTTGATAGTTTGATTCACAAACCAAATCAACTTATTTAGAAAAAAGAATCATTTTCCCGAATTCCCACAGGCGAGGATAAAAATCTGGTTAAGACTTGTTTTTATACTTAAAAAACCAATATTTATATAAATTCCAGTTGCACTCATACATGATGTTAACAGTTAACAGTCAACAGTTAACAGTCAACAGTTAATAGTCAACAGTGAATTTACTATTCCGATGAAGAGAAAATTTGATATTATGAGACAAACCCGGTTTATTTGCCTAAGTCCTGATTTCTTTTAAACACATCGTTACCGCTATCCTTCGGGTTGAAAAAAACAGGTTTTCTACTGTGGAGGGGCGCGTCAATCGGAAGGAACTCATTTCGATCGCGCTTAAATGTTTTCTTTAAGCGCGTTCGCGCAATAGCTCGAAGATATGGTATAATCAAGCGAGCGAAAAATGCACGGTCAACAGCTTGCGCGATCGATGTTCCCTGTCGATCGAGTTCCAGGACGTGAATTAAAGATATTAATTAACCAGTTCGTCGGAGATTGTTGGCTCAACAAAAAAACATCGCTCCGACAGCATATAAAATCTCCTCTGGCAAAATTGACGGAGGGGCAATTGTGGATCGAATTATGGGTGTTAATCGCTCTGTAGGTATTCTCTTGCAGTGTTAAGAGCGATCGGGCGATCGACCTACCTCAACTTGGTAGCTAAAATAATTTCCCGGTGGAAACCGGGAAATTATCAACTAAACCAACCTTTGTTTATCGTTTCAGCTTAGCTTTCCAATTGGCGATCGCCTTTTGAGCCGGCTGATAACTCTTAGTACCCGACGGTATCAGCGAAGCAGTTTCAACCGCATCTTTCAGCTTTCCTTGAGAGCCGCGCAACTGAGCAATTTTCAGAATAGCTTCGCTCCACTCTCCAATCAACTGCTGAGCTTCTTCATACTTCGGCTGACCAGCCTTAATTTTACTAGCTTGCTGGATGCCTTTAACGTAAGAAGAGGCAACTCCCCGCTTAATTTGACCCTTAGCCACCGATAGCAAAGCAGTATTTACCTGCTGCTCTTTTGATAGCTCTTCCCACTGAGCGATCGCCTCTTTTGACTGATTGTAAACCGCCTTATTGACATCAGGCATCAATTTAGCCGCTGCGATCGCCCCGGTAAAGTCGCCCCGAGTCGCCCGCCCGTTAGCAATATCCAAAATCGTCAAACTCCAGCGCTCAATATCCTCCTGAGCCTGTGGGTAGAGCGGATCGCTAGCCGCAATCGTTCGAGCCTTAACCACCGCTCGATTAAAACTAGAAGCCGAACCATCCTTAAGGAAAGTTTTCGCCTCAGCCCACACCTGCTGGCTTGACTCAGTTTGCTTGGTTCCACTCGCGGCTTCCACCGCCTGCGGTTGCTTCTGCGGCAAAATAGCAGCAGTAGATTTTTTAGGCGGAGGATTTTGGGCATTCTCAGCAGGCGATGGAGGCTCTGATTCCTGCTGACCGATAAAAATCGATCGGTTCGTCAGAAAAACACCCAACAGCAGCACCAAAGCCGTAGCTCCACTCCACAAAACTAGCTGCTGCAAAAACGACTTGTCCGAGCCGCTGTTATCCGCATCCTGCGGAGGTACCGAGTTGGCTCGATCGTTCCCCCCACCATCCGCAGGGACAACATTTGGCGGCGACACAGGCGGCTTCTCCACCGGCGCATCAATCGCATTGTTAGTAGCCTCCGGCCGATCGATGCTAGCCGTAGCCACTCCGACTTGTGGGCGATCGAACCCCTCAGCCACACCAACAGCCATATTCCCATTCCGTCCCGCCAGCGCCGCAGTTGGCACCCCATTCGCATCCGGCAAAATCACCAAATGAGCCTTTCCTGGAGGATTCACCACCATCAAAGGTTCTTGTTTCGGACGCAAATGGTGGTCGCACAGCTCCGGGAGCCGATCGCTCAAGAAACGGTCTAAACCCTTAAGCGTCGTGCACTGTCCCGATCGCAAGCCCTCCAAAAGCGCCGTCGTAAAAAATCCCTGACGCAAAGCCGAAGTTTCCCGCGAAACTTGATTCGGGCGGCAAGAAAGCACCGTCGGGATTTCTAACTCCCGCGCCACCTCGGCCGTTTGAGCGCCGATCGTTTCCCCCGCCTTCACAATCTGGCTGCGGTTCATATCAACCAGCACCAACACCGTTTCCGTAGGAGCCTTTTTCAGAGTATTCAACAGGAACTCTACGGAAATCCCCGTACCCTCAATGTCCGCCGGATTTCCATCCGCCGGCATCAAATAATCCTTTCCTTCATAGCTGACACCGTAGCCGCTAAAAAAACACCAGAGTATATCTCCCTGTTGCAAGTGTTCCGCGCACAGGTTTTGCGTCAACCTCAGAATATTTTCGCGATTCGGATACGTTGATTGACCCCACAGCGACGGCGAGCTATCCGTCATCAGCAGACATCCCTCCGGTGCAAAACCAGCCTCCTCAGTCAAAAAACCGTACAGTGCCTCTGCATCCTCTTGGGCATAACTCAAAGGCTGGAGTAACTGATATTGATTGATGCCTATTGCAATACAAGCGTGATGTTTCATCGCCCTATACCCTATATATATAGTTAACAGCTTGCACAAAACGATAACACATAGTCGTTTAACGTTATATCCGCTTTTACCTTCTAGCCTCCGACAGCAATTCTCCCCAGCCACAAGTCCCAACCATCCAAAATCAGCATCCTCAAAGTTTCACAGCTTAATATAGCGGTTCTCAAGCGTGGTGAGGTATGCCCTATCCGGCCTATGCCCACCCTTCGACTTCGCTCGGGGGGCAAGATGCCCTAGGCCGGATAGTACCTCATATTAGAGCTCGAAAGGGTATATACTCCAGTCAAAAATTATACCCTCTACCTCTATTCAGAAAAATGACGTTAAATTGGATACACAGGCCGCTCTATTTGTTCTATTTGATTCTAATTTTTTGCAAACTACACAAAACAGGAGTAACCCGCTAAATGGTCTCTACAGTTCAAAAAGAAATTGCCACCCCCAGCGAGTCCCTACTCAAGAAAAAATTTCCTAAAAGCCATAACCATTATAGGTTTCAGGATTTTTTTGTCTTCGATCGCCAGTTTGGAACAATCAACGACTGGGGTAAGTCGCGCAACATTTTTACCAGCGAAGACTTCATCATCGGCTTGGTAGAAGGACTCGAAGAAGAAGTAGGCCCTGCTTCTTCTGTAATCATGTATACTATTGGTTGTCAGTGGGGACTCAAAGATTCCGAATTTTTTCAAAAATGGTTTAGTGCCGAATTCGACCAGAACATTCGCCAGTCAAATCTCATGTTTCTGCTAGAAACTTGGTGGTGGCCGTTCACAGCTCAAGGTTGGGGTCGCTGGGAAGTGGACATGAGCGATCGCAAAAACGGGTGCATCTTCATCAACCTCTTTGACTCAGCAGTTGCTCGCACGTTGGGCGACGTGGGCAAACCAGTCTGTCACCTATACGCCGGTTTGTTTGCAGGTTTCTTCGGAGCTCTAGTCAAAAAGCCTCTAAGCTGCATAGAACTCCAATGTTACTCAATGGGAGAAACCTATTGTAAATTCCTCCTCGGCAACCCAGATAAAATTGATGCAGCAGCATTCTGGCTTAACGAAGGTGCTAACGCCCGCGATATTGAAAATCGACTGCAAAACGGTGAAATGTTGCGCTAAACAACCTGGAAAGGCACATAACCTGCCCTGCCTTTCCTCCCACCAATTCGCGATTGAAAGTGCGACGGTGGACCTCTCCAGGCAGGAAGAAAGATGAAAAGTCAAACTTTATGGTTGGACAAGTCTGTCCAAGACTTCTTTAATAACTACAATTGGCTGGGAAAACCTTTAGAAACCCAAAATGGCTCCACTCCCCGTCAAGTCCTGACTTTAACCCGATCGGTAGCCGAATTTTTTCAAGCTATTTCTTGGGAAGGAATTCCCCAAGTTGGATCCTTGCCCCTACCACCACCCTTGCCAGTAATTTCTATTTCCGAACCAGCCGAAGTCACCATTGACGACCTATTCGACCTCTTTTAATCTGTTTGGGGAAGAGAAAACAAAAAAAATCTATCTTCCCCCTTCCTTCTTCCAACTTCCATTTGTCTTCTTTCTTCTTCATTCCTCCTTCCTTTTAGAGAATAAATGCTATGGTGTGAGACATGACACAGAGAGCATTCAAGTACCGATTCTATTAGTGATGCCAGTTGGAAAGAATTAATCACGCAACTTGAATATAAGTGTGAGTGGTACCGTAGGACATTAGGACATTTGTCAAAATTGACCGATGGTTTTCTAGCTATAGGCGTTGCCGGAATTACGGTAATATTGTAGATAAGTTACCAGTAAATACCAGAAAGTGGGATTTTCCGAGATGCGGGACCAACCATGTCCGCGATATTAATTCAGCTATAAATATTTGGGCGTCAGGTCTTGCCGTTTCAGTCTGTAGAGCGAACGTAAGACTTAACAAAAATACTTCTGTCGGGTAGTTAGTTGCCTAGAAACAGAAAGTCTAAGAAGTAATTCTTGGAATCAAGAGTGCGTTTACGCGCTTGGAGTATGTCAACAATAACCGATTACCACTAAATTAAAATTATGCACCCTGAAATTGAGGCGCTGCTGGATCAGGCAGAAAACCGTTTTTTAAAAGGCGAAGAACTCATAGCTTTTAAGCGTCAAATTGCAACCCTCTCCCAACGCTTAAAAATTTATGAATTTTTGCGAGAGAAGGAAGCAAGCATCTTCCAACCAATCGCCAACCAGCTACAAGAAGCATTCCCAGATGAAAAATTAGAAACCCTAGAACGATCGCTCAAACACTGGCTCTTAGTCTTGCGGTACAGCTCTATGGCCATGCTGCTAAACGATCGAGATTTTCTCGAACAGCGACTCCTCGACTGGGTTTCCGGCATCGTCGAAGCCCACCACACTCAAAAGATCGAAATAAGTGTGTGCAATATGCTGCAAACTCGCTTAAAAGAACTACTTTCTGAGCAAGCCAGAGCTATATTGCAACCATTCTTTGACCAAGCACAGTCAATGATTATCGATCGAGATAACGAAGAATAGGCAAATTCCCAATTCCCAATTCCCAATTCCCAATTCCCAATTCCTAATTCCTAATTTCCCATGATTAATATTGCCGACCTGCTCAAACAGCCCCGACTCCCTGGAAACTACTTTGCTAGCGATGCCTACGTCCGAGGCGACCTTGAACTCGGGCTGCTGGAGAACCGCCGGGGCGATCGACTCATAGCCCTCCCAGAAACACTAATTCAAGCCATTTATATCGGCTTAGAACAAGAAACCGGTCAAGCCTCCCGACTCGTCCTTTTTAACTGCGGTCGCTGGTGGGGAAAAAACTTCTACGTGCGTTTTTGCGAAGAAGTCAGCGAATACTACGGTCAGCCAGTTTCCGAAATGGAAATGGTAGAATTTCTGCAGTCCCTGCAACAGTGCTGGAAAACTCACGGATGGGGCACATTTGAACTTGACCCCAGCTATTCCGAACAGGGATTTTTAATAGTAAAAATTACTAACTCTCTGTTTGCCAAAACAGCCCCCCAATCCAAGTGGCCAGCCTGTTTTTTAGAAGCAGGCATCTTAAGTTCCTTCTTTACTCAGCTTACAGGTAGAGAACTCCACTGCCTGCAAACCTCTTGCGAATCCTTGGGTTCCGACTGCAACCGCTTTATTTTAGGTATACGCGATCGCCTGCAACCAGCAGATTTAATGCTCGAAGAAGGAGAAACTCACGAAGCTATTATTAGTAAACTTTGCAAACCCAAAAACTGACTTATTATCACAGCTATTAGTTGGTTTCTAATAGCTGTGATAATATTTTAAATTTTCGGTCAATAAAAACTAATATCATCTCCGAAAAGGGCGATCGCAATCAGATGGGTTCGATCGAAAGGAATGCAAGTCCTCTAATGATGAGGACTTGCATTCCTCATTGCCAACTTTTATAGATTGCGGCAAATTGAGCCGACGTGGTATGATCGCTGCTAGAGTGGGGAACGCAGGCCTAAAATTTTCTTTTTTAGGAGACTGCTATCAGAGCGAGCATCTAAATTTTGCATTTGTAGTCCTGCCCCCCGCACAGCATACGTTATACAACACTCGCTCTTGGCGGACAGCACTCAACTAAAACAATATTTTTACACAGCCGGAGATGCTCCAATATTCAGATGGACTTTATCATGTCTGGTAAATTACCATAACAAAAATATTTCGTAGTGCGGACTTTAGTCCGCTCTCAGGCTGCGGACTAAAGTCCGCACTACGAATCAATCTTATTGTTGTCAATCTACCGCAAACGAGATTATTCTTTCACCATTGCATCTACAAAAATATCTAAAAAGTAAGTTAAATTATAAAAAAGCTACAGAGTTTTAAAAATGGTTTTAGCCATCAAAAAAAGTTGGAAACTCGCAGCTAGACAATTCATAACTTACCCAACAAACTCATAAAACTTAAAAGCAATCACAACCTCAATTTTTTTTATCTAACTTAATGGACGCCAATGAACTTCTAAATCGATATGCAGCCGGCGAAAGAGATTTTAGACAGGCAAACCTGCGCGGCATTGTGTTGAGTCCGATCGATTTATTCCGTTCCAGCGATGCTCCAACTCTACGTTTGGACAACCTCAACGAACACCAGCAGCGACCCTACTTAATTGGTGCCAATCTCAGTGGGGCCGACCTCACCAAAGCCCATCTGAGCCGAGCAAACCTCAGCAAAGCCGACCTCAGCGGAGCAAACCTCACCGGAGCCAACCTCATGGCTGCAAGTCTGAGCGGAGCCAATCTCAGCGGAGCCAACCTCACCGGAGCAAACCTCAGTGGTGCTCACCTGAATTGGGCAAACCTGACTGGAGCAATTCTCCTCAAGGCTAGTCTCATAGGTGCAGATATGAGCGCGGCAAAACTCTCCAAAGTTGTTCTGTGCGAGGCCAATCTCAGTAAAGCCTATCTGATTAAAGCTAATCTCAACGGGGCAAACTTGAAAGATGCAGACTTGAGTCTAGCCAGTCTCAAAGAAGCAGACTTGAGCCAAGCGCAGCTCACCGGAGCCGAATTGTCCAAAGCCAATCTAGCCGGAGCCAACCTCACCGGTGCCAACCTCACCGGTGCCAACCTTTTGAAAGCTAACCTCAGACGAGCCAACCTCACTCAAGCCTATTTAAACGGCGCGTGTTTGAGCGAATCAGACCTCACCGAAGCTTGCTTGGAAAGAGCCAACTTGTGCAAAGCAGACCTCAGCAAAACCTACCTGAGAAAGATTGCTTTGAATGGCTGTCACTTAAGCGGTATCAACCTCAGC
Organism: Microcoleus sp. S1D4; assembly: GCF_036700765.1. Lineage (NCBI taxonomy): Bacteria > Bacillati > Cyanobacteriota > Cyanophyceae > Oscillatoriales > Microcoleaceae > Microcoleus > Microcoleus sp. S1D4. Next base: position 4,244 of record NZ_JAUBPP010000032.1, on the reverse strand, counting down.
AACGCAGACCTGACTGGTGTAGATTTGAGTGGCAAACTTTTAACTGGAATCAATATGGCAGAGGCATTGTTGAACGAAGCTAACTTCAGCGGTGCTTATCTGATGGAAGCCAACTTGAGCGGGGCCAACCTCAGCAAAGCCAACTTGAGCGGAGCCTACCTGATTAGTGCCAACCTTTCTAATTCTTGCCTACATGAAATTGATTTGAGCAAAGCTAACCTGAGTAAAGCCAACTTACGGAAAGCTGACTTGACAGGAGCCAACCTCCGGGGAGCGATTCTCACTGAGGCGAATTTGACTGGAGCAAAATTGATTGGAGTCATTCTTCCTAACGGCAAAATTTATCGCGGTTAAGGTGTTAACTCCCTTGATTATTTGCCCAGTAAAGTGCGGTTCATGTCCAGAATAGGAAAAAATAGGTTGGTTTCTTCAGTCGTGAGATATTGTTTGAGTACCTTTTTCATCACATCGTAGGTCACGGTAGCAATATTTCTAACTTGAACAGCGCCTAAAATAGTTTGCAACCAAAGCAATAGTCGATCGCGCAACCGTTCAGTATCATTAATCAACAGTGCTGCCGTCGAATGCCTCAACACCCGCAGAATATCTCCACGGCACTTTTCAGTCACATCTTGAGTCCCCCGGCGAAATAAATTAGGGTCGAGAGACCGCATTTGTGCTTCCACTTGCCGCATAATTTCTGTTTCAGAGGCTTGAATTTTTTTATAAGCACTCATCCGGTGATTCAAAGACTGAAAGTAGTCTTTCAAAAATTGGAGCTCGTCAGCAGTGGCGTAGCGTCCGTCTGCTTCGGTACTTAAACGCGCAAGTTGGCTCAGCATATAATTTTTTTATTTTGGGCAACAATCTGTTTAAATACAACATATCAAGTTTTGACGCTAATTGGGGCAGCGTCTCCCATGCGTAATTAGATTAATACCAATTTCATAAAGTAGCGCTAGATATTACACCCCCCAACCCCCCCAAAGCATCGGGGGGCTAAGACTTCATCAGCACATCTTTAGAAAAATGGTATAACGTTGGTAATTTACGCTTCTTTAGTCCGAACTAAATATTGTCCTACTTGGAAGCGGGTTTCATTAAGCTGTGCAACTATCGAACGAGTAATCAACTTTCCCGATTCCACAACTACTTGACCCGTAATTGGGTGTAGCAAATCTTGCTGGGCCCGGCGGCCGATCAGAGCTTCCACATTTTCGATAGCATTGATGTACATCCCCGCAGGTATCTGTACAACCACACCCTCGCCGATAATTTGCGCCTGACAAGCAAGTCGCGAATTGGCTTGAGCTGTAGTAATGACTTCCAACGTCCTCCTCTCGCGGCGGTTGATGTCAGACAAGCCTTCCATGCCGTCTTTAATGTAAACGTGGCAGGTAGCGCACATTCCCCGCCCTCCGCATTCCTTGAGAACGTCTAAGTCTTTGGAAAGTAAGGCAGACAGGATATTCGATCGGGTTTCCACTGCCATTTCTTCGGCAATTGGATCTAGTCTAATAATTTTAACCATATTGATTTTTCATTCTGTCCAATTAAGTATGCAAGCGTGAAATATTTAAAGTTCAAACAATTTGGGGTGACTCGTAAAAACGTTAAGATGGTTTGACAGCATTGGCTTCCGGTTCTCGAACCCTGATTGCATAACCGCGAGTGCTGTTTTGGTAATCGCTGTTGAGTCGCCCTATTCCCCAACGTAAGGTGCGATGGCTAAAACCTGAGACGGTTTCTCGAAAGCCTTAAACAAACTGTAATACTCGCGATCGACTAAAATAGCAGCCACAGGCAGTTCGAGATCAGGCATCCGAATCAGGCAATATTGATACTGATTCCGAAGCTCAAGGATTTTAGTAGGTGAGATTGCGCGATCGCCTTTACTCAGCCGAGAAGGAACCTGAGATAACATAGCAGTAACTGGCGATCGATTCAAAGTTTGAATTTTGGTCAGAATTTTTTACATATTTTAATACTAGCTCAAGCATTTCCTATAATTAGACAGATGCAACATTCTAAATACCGTATTTTAGGGCTAGTCGGACAAGGGCAATTCGGTCGGGTATTTTGTGCCAGCGTTCGAGAAACTCCCGCCAAAGACTCCCGCCTCACCAGCCAACTGGTTGCTCTCAAAGAACTCAGCCATCAAAAAGCCCCAACTAGCGAATTCTTGCGAGAGCTGTGGTTTCTGATCACCTTACAGCACCCCAACATTGTCACCTGCCGAGCTCTAGAACACACAGCTACAGGCAGGTACTTGGTCATGGACTACTGCGAGGGCGGAACCCTCCGCAACCTGCTCAAACAAGACCGTCCCTTGCGGCTGCTCGAAGGTTTGCAGCTAGTCATGGAAGTTTTAACAGGCTTAGACTACGCCCACCGCCGAGGTGTAGTTCACTGCGACGTAAAACCAGAAAATATTCTCCTAACTCTAGGCTCCAGAGGTTGGTCGCCACGCCTGTCTGACTTTGGTATCGCCCGCCGGCTACCAGAAATCGGTACAACTCGCCTCCACCAAGAACTTTCTCCAGACGCTACCGTAGGTTCCCCCGCTTACATGGCCCCAGAGCGGTTTTACGGTCTTTATTCCCCCATGTCAGATATATATGCAGTGGGAATTCTGTTGTTTGAGTTGCTAATGGGCTACCGCCCTTTCGGTGGCACTCCCGGAGACTTGAGGTGGGCCCACCTGAATCAACGCTTGCAACTTCCCGACGCTATTCCAGAACCTTTACAAGCAATAGTCAAAAAATCTTTGGAAAAGCTTCCGGCCCGGCGTTTTGCCAGTGCTTCCCAAATGGCTCAAGCTCTGCGGCTGATCCTGTACGACCCCGCTGTCAGGCAATTGGGCGACTGCATAGTTCCTTGGGAAAATCCCGCAACCCGCGGCGCTAAAAGTCTGAAGTCCGACACTGATTCTTTGACCCAAGTTGAAGAGAAAGAACCGTCAGCGCAGGCTATTAATTTACTTCGGACTGTGCGTTATGCGGTTTCGCAGCCAAAGCCACTGATACTTTCTGCACCGCTGACGGCTTTGATTGCGACTGAGAAGTATCTCTACGCTGCAGTAGATAAAGATGTGAAGGTTTGGTGTCAGCCGGAAAATCCGCTAGTTACCGAAGAAATGCCGACTTCTATATCTATGCCCGAAACCGTGCGTGGCATTTTACCTACTTCCCACGGCTGCTGCGTTCTGACTCCACAAAAAATTTACTGGATGGGCGATCGATCTTGGGAACCTCAGTGCTTGCTGGATACGGGTTTAAGGCAAGGTGCGGATGCTTTTAAAGCTGCTGTTGATTCTCACGGCCGCTGGTTGACAGTGGCTGTTCCGGGAGAACTGCGCTTTTATGCTTTAGGTGCAAACAGTGCCGAGGGCAATCTAGAACAAGCTCCCAGGTTGATCGCTACTGTACCGTTCGCGGAACACTATTTACCTGAATTAATGTTTTTGGATGGGCGACACGTCTTAGCCATTTGGCCGGACAACGAACCGAAAAATCCCCAAACTATTTTTAGGGTTTACACTCGTCGCGGCAATTCGGTGGGTTCTGTGCGGTTGTCTGCCAGCGTCGGAGAGATGCTGCTGACACCTGAGCCTTATACTTTGCTGGGAATTCCTCAATCTGGGAAAGCGGCCGTGTTGTTGATGAAATTGTGGCCGCTCAAGGTAGCTCGGATTCCCCTGGAAAGTTTGCCCGTCTCTGCTTGTGTGGCTAATTGGGGATGGGTTTTGGCGGATGTTGCGGGGCAGATTCTCGTTTTAAACAGTCAAGGCACTCAAGTAGGGAATTTTAGCAGCCCCGCTACACCTAGGGCGATCGCCCCTTGGGGGAAGACGGGTTTGGTGATTGCTACGAATACTGATTCGGAGGGTCACTTACACTTTTTAGATGTAGGCGTTGAGGAGGCTAGCTCGATATCGAACCTCAAAGGCTGATAACTAACTTAACTATCAGGTGTTTTGGGGTTGTTTGAATTAAGGAGAGTTTAGTTGCGGGTGATTTCTGTCTCACGGGACACGGCACGCGGGCGATCGGGTCAATCCTACGTCCAACCCCCCTTTCGTCAAGTCCAGCGAGGGTGGATTAATTGTCGAGAGGCCTTCATCAAGGCTATGAAGGCTATTGACCAACTTTATGCGAGGCATTAATCACTGGAGTTTAGACTAAATAAAGATGAGAACGGTGGCTTTCAGAAGAACTAGAGCCACCGCGCCAGGAGAGAATGAG